>CAYYEN010000404.1:0-3635 GCA_964470795.1 uncultured Spirochaetaceae bacterium
GTTTGTCTAAATCACGGGTGTTATCTACATTACTTAAGCCTACATCAGCTTTGTTAACAACCACAATCCCAGTTTTACCGTTGACTGAAACTACATCATCTGAATTATCAGACTTTTCTGGAATTCCTGATGCATTGTATATCAACCAGTCTCCTGGTTTCCAATCCTCCCCGAATATAGTACCTGCTGTTGTTACCTCATAGACCCAACTCGTCTTTGTCAAGTCAGGGCTGGTCAGTGCAGGAGTATTGGTTGATGCATTCCATGTACCTTCATAGTGCATCAAGGTTGACGGTAAATTTTGTAGCGGAACTTTACCACCACTATCTAAGCCGCAATATCCATTATTAACACCTTTGTTTAAGGTATTTTCTGGTGTATACCCTATTTTGCTAATAATGGTTGTATTGGTCTCATCCCCAGTATTGGCTCCTGAGGTATTTTCCAATACAGTTTTTTGCGTATCTGTTATAAATCGTTTGTCTGCACTATCTGTTATGTTTGATGTAGTTGTTGTATCTATATTAGCTACATTACCTAATCCGATTTGTGTTTTTGTAACACTATGAGGATTATTGGTGTTAGTGGTGTGAGCTGTTACTATCGTACCATCCGCCTTGAGATCTAACGCTGTCTGAGTTAAACTGGAAATAGGTTTGTCAAGATCGGATGTATTGTCAACATTCGATAATCCTACTTGGACTTTGGTAACTGTATGTGGATTGTCGACTCTAAGCGTATGTGAACTTATTGCAGCTCTAGCTACTCCATCAATAGTACCACCGCCACCGCCACCTCCAAATATATCATATGCCATTTTATATCACCTCCTAGATAATATAATAAATATTTTGTGATGAAATCCCATTAGGAAAATATAAACTATATATTTTTAAATAAAAGTCTCCTTCAAGTGGTGTTACGAATCGTCCACTTTGTGGTACTTCTATTAATTCCCCATTTATTTTCATCTCCGTTCCCGCAGTCGCCTCTATCGCTAAATATTTTAAATAAAATGGATTGTTTCTATTTTTTTCCCTAGCTTTAAAAACATCAACCAGATTGGTTGTTCCACTAGCTGTAACATTTTTTGCCATTCTTAATTCCATTATATAACCTCCTCTTCTTTTAGTATAGATATTATTACATTAATATTATCTATATTTGATACTATGGAAACCTTGTCATTGTACTTTAAATCTAAGGACAAAGTTCCTACTAATGACTGTAGATTAACTTTCCTATCTTCTTTTATTATATAATAGGAATATTTTAATTCTCTTATTTTTTCTACTATTTGAGCAGCGGTTCTACCTTTTAAATCTTTCTTTAGAATTATTTCTTTTGTGAACATTCTATTTTCTCCTCTCTTTTAATGAATTTAAGTTTGAAGGACTTTTTCATTCATTAATATAATTATATCATATAATCGAAGTGAAGTCAATATAATTAATTTAGCCTAGAATACAAATTGCTACATATTGACTTTTTTAATATTATAGTAAATAATAATATTACTATCTTAATAATTTAGCTACCACAATCTATTTCTAACGAAATAGGTAAATCCTTACTCGCTACGCTCGCAAAGATTTACGAATAAATTATTAATATTAAATAGTTGTTAATATTAAATAGTTGTTAATATTGACTATGGTTTGTATGTTTGATATAATTATATTATGGGGTTGGGGCGTAAATAAATCTTTAATAAATTTTTAATATTTAAACTTATTAACTATTTATAATAATATAATATAAAGTAATTTATACTATATCTCGCACTTAATTATATTGACTTATTTCATTAAGTGTGTTATAATTATATTATAGTTTGAAGGACTAGCATACGTACATACTTGTATATAAGAAAGGGAGAAAACAATGAATTATTATTCCACAACATTTCTTACAAAAGAAAATCTTCATATATTGTTAAAATCTTTATATGAAATAAAACTAACTACTATTGCTAATTTCATAAAAAAAGGAGGTATAAAAACCTTTTATTTTTATAAAACCAAAAGTATAGAATATTATTTAATAAAAAGATTGCTTTATGAAGTAAAGAGCTTGTATCCAGAAATACAAGTAGTAGAAATCACAACAAAAGCATTTATTAAAAATAGAAAAAGTTCAATATTAATAAAAGAACTTTCCTCTATAATAAATGTAAAAAAGAGTATCTTTATTGATAGAAAAAAAATCTATAAAGAAAATATTATTTTTGAAGATGTAAATATTAAAACAATTAAAGAGCTTTTTACTTGGGTAGCAGATTTAAACAAAAATAAATATAAATATAAAGTAGATAAATTAGATCTGCTTTATTCTGAAAGAGAGTATTTAAAATTTACGAATAAAAATATGAATAAAGAAAAATTAGTTATACCGAAGGAAGAAAAAGAATTTGAAGAATTTTTTAATAAATTGTTTTATTTAGCTGAAAATAAACAACCTTTTAAATTAGACATCTCTCAAATTACTATGCAAGACTATATTGAATTTAAAAATAAATATTTGTCGGCTTTTATTTATATTAATGCTGACTATATATTATAGGAGGAACTAATGTTACCCATAGTACAAATAATTGTTTCTAGTTCTATTTTAGTAGTAAATATAATGCAACTTATAGTTCAAATAAAAAATAAAAAAGGTGGAAAATAAAATGAGACAAAAACCAATATTAATTAATCTTTATGGCGGCCCGGGTAGTGGAAAGTCGTCAGCAATGTATGAAATAACTGGCAGATTAAAAAATATGGGCGTGGCGGCGGAGATGTCACCAGAGTTTGTAAAGACAAAAGTCTATAGTAAAGACAAGAAGACATTTGAAAATCAATTATATATACTGGGAAATCAATCTTTTTTACAAAGTATATTAATAGGAGAAGTAGATGTTGTTATAACAGACTCACCACTTCTATTGAGTGCCCACTATGGTAGAAATGAAAACTACGCTAGAGAATTATTGTCAATAGCTAAAAAATTCAATAGCTCTTTTCAAGAGTTTCATTTCTTCCTTAGAAGAGTAAAACCGTTTTGCCAAAACGGGCGTATTCATAATGAAGAACAATCTAGAGAGATTGATAAAGAACTATTCTCTTTATTAACAACTAATATTTGTAAGGATGATTTTGATATTGTTAATGGAGATAGTAGTGGGACTGAAGAAATAATTAAATTTATATTAAAGGAGTTAAAAAATGGTAGATAAAGTTTTTAATACGTTAGGTGCATCAAATCATAGTGATAAAGACAGAGAGGTTAATAATTATTACTCAACCCCTCCAATAGTTGTAAAACCTCTATTTGATAAAGTACCAGAATTAATGTTATGTAATGATATATTAGAACCTTGTTGCGGCGAGGGGCATATAGCTAAAGAAGTAAGTCGATTAGAACTTAATTATCATATATGCGTTTCGCTATAGGCTATATTAATATAGTTTAATATAATTAAGGAAATAGTCGCTTCATACAGAAATGTATGTCGAAAACCCTTTGAATTGCTGGAAAGTCTTGTTAAACTAATAAACTACAACATAGAAAGAAATTTCAAGTGTGAATGTTCGAGAATTATTAGGTAGAGACAATCAGCAGCTAAGACTCTAAGTTATCTTAGGTAATAT
>CAYYEN010000405.1:0-3632 GCA_964470795.1 uncultured Spirochaetaceae bacterium
CCAGTGAGAATGCGTTCGATGGAATTTTTTTTTTAGAAACATCGAGGACTCTCAGCACATCGGATATATCCACATCCTTGATGTAGTAGAGCCAGCGCCAGTAGATCCAATACAGGAATCGTATCTTCCATATGTTGTTGAGGAGGATGCAGACACAAATCTTGACGTTGCGCTTCCATTCGTTCTTCTCATTTATCCTGATGTGGGAACACCTTCTCATGGTTCCCTTGCGAAGCCAGCCGAGCTTGTGCTTCTTTCCTCTGAACACGAACTCGGTAGGCTCGTCGTGCAGCACGCTGTCAAGCAACTCCTGCAAGTCCACCGAAGGATGCTCTATTTTCTTTTCTTCTGCCATGATTGTATGATTTTTTAAACGAAGAAGGGCGGCACGGCTGTTTATTAGCCTGCCGCCCAACGGTTTGTTATCCTGAATCTAATTACCTAAAGAAGCCTGCACTCGATTAACCTCCAACACCGGCAGCTGGAGCATTAGTAAGCCAAGCGATACTGCGCTTACCTGCGCCTTCGATAGAGCCGGAGAACTTGAAAGCAACAGGCTCTGTGCCAGAGTTGTCCCACTGCAAGGTAGCATAGAGAGCAATATTTGTAATTACCATGAGGTTCTTCTTCTGTTCGTCAACGATGACGATAGTACCCTTTATCTTGAACTTCTTTGGCTCAACTGAAACGCCGGTAAAACCGGTAGTAGCATCGAGAGCTGTGTCACCAGTACCTTTCAAGGTAACCTTTGTCAACTCTGTTATTGCATCCTCGCCGAACATGACTTTCAGCAAGTCCTTAGCCTTAGAAGGAACAACGAACTCAACGTTGAAGTCACCAAGCTCAGAGGTGGTAGCCCAGTCTCCAGCAAGTCCGATAACCTTATAGTGGTTGATGGTAGGATCATCCATTGTCGCCTTTAAGGTATCGACGGTAACCGGAAGCTCAACTTCTGGAGTGATTTCAAGTGTAGCCTTGCTCAAGTCTGCGATTACACTCGTGTAGAGCAAGGTCTTAGGACCAACGAAAATGTCCTTCATCTTGTCAATAGTTGTCATTGCCATAATCCGAAATATTTTAAAATGTTATACCTGAATACTTATTTTGTACGTAACTTTCCCTGTATGATTGTTACAGAAAAACCGTCTCCGTCGTCAGTCTGTAGAGTGATTTGAGGGTTTATTACAAGTATGTTTTCTGTCGAAATAGGGAACTTTTCAAGAACAGCTCTTACTTTTTCATCAACTTTAGAAACATTAAAGCTGTTCGGGTTTTTGGATGACGACTTGTCTCTTACGTACACTTCTATCTGAGCGACAGTCGTATAATCATTGTAAGAACCGTCATCATTCATCTCGTTGTTATAGATACCGGCCGGAAAGAAAACTACAATATAGCTATCTGGCCTGTCCTCTACAGCCTTTGGCCTGTTTCTTGCATAAACCCTGTCACAGATTCCATTGACAGCGTTGCCTACGTCGAAATACAGAGTCTTAATACTTATCATAGTTATATCTTTTTAAAGTATCTAATCAAATATTCCCTAAGAGAAGAAATCACATCGTGGCCCTTCTTGACCTCAACATACTTAGCGTAATCTACTCCTGCAACGAGAAGCATCTGCCATGTTGCATCATATCTTCCTTTGTTGTGTTCTCTTGAAACGATCTCATCCCATGCTGCGTTCGAACCGTTTTCACCGCCTTCTCCGTATTCGCCTCTATAAGGTTTCCGTCCGCTATCCTTAAACGAAAAAGAGCTTCGATAATACCTGTCGAGGTTGTACCGCTCTCCAGCTGCAAGGGTAGGTCTTGTTGGCTCTGGACCTGGAGCGTAATGGATTGACTGTATAGATCCGTTATAGTATGTACCTATGGCAGTTGATTTATACAAGTTACCAGTAACGTCGTTGTAGTCACGAGACTTGTCCGCAGCTTTCATTGTCATTTCAGCCGCGTGCTCCATCTTCTTCTGCATCTTCTGTACAGCCATCTGACGGATTTTCTTCTCAATATCCAAGAATTGTCCCGATAAACTCGACATAACCTAAACCCTTATAAATTCCCAATACACAACAGTCCTGTTATTATCAGGTTCGCAGTCCTTAACCATACCTATCTCTGTGTTGTTTCCGACAGTAGCATAAATAGTATCTCCATCAAGAGGACATTTTCCGGCATCCCATTCGTCATATCTGACAGGAATCGATGCCTTCCTCTTGTTCTGGTCAACGTATTTGTCTCCCTCGGTGGTAGTGTCAGTATAGCTGCGACCTTCTCCTTCGTAGATTACAACCTCCTCATCATGCCCAACTGGAGCATCATCATCGGCAAACGGGTCAGATGGGTCAGCCTTTCCTACTATCGTCCTCACAATCTTTATCATGTGAGGGTATCTCGGATTTCTGATATTCTCTTTCAACATAAGCCTTTTATTTAATGATGTGCGGCATAGGCTCTCCGTAAGGAGAATAATTTGCCCTTTTCACTCCGTGTGAATTCACTCGGAAGGCAGACTTCTTTTTCAAGACCGAATCCGGCTCAAGTTGTGCGTAAATAGCATTCGCTTCTGCCTTCATTTCGTATCTGTCTTCGTCCGACAGTTCGTATCCGCCTCCCGAATGAGTCCATCCGTTATCAGAATCAGAGGTATTGTTCACCTTGCTCGGTCCGACAATAAACCATTTCAGGATATCAGCATAAGCAAGTTCGAGAGTATTATTCTCGTTATCACAGATAAGAGAATCCCTGTCAATACCTCGTTTGTACATAATGCCCAAAATAGTCTGCTCCGGAACCTCGAACTTAACCCTGCTTGCAAGGTAATCGAAAGCCGTGAAGCCTTTATTCTCTGAATCCATAGTCATACAGTATAGTTACGTTAAAGAATTAACCCTTCTTTGTGATGTCGATAATCCAACGGTAAGGAGCATCGAGCATAGCAGGAACAGAAGCGAGGAACAAGTCTGTCTTGAACTCCTGGAACATACCGTTAGCGGTAACCATGTTACGGAGAAGACCGAGACCGTTGTTTGTCTGTGCCCATGCTACATCTACGAGCTTGTTGCCGAGTGCGTCGAATATTCGCTTGTCGAGAATCTCCTTGCGCATGAAACGCAATGGCTTACCAGCAGGGCGAAGAACGACTGTTCCGTCTGCCCAACCACGAATCTCTGTAACGGTTCCATCGAAGCGCTTGTTGTGCTCAACCTCATCGACAATCTCGATAGGAGAAAGACCATTGAGGTCAACAACAGCCTTCAGGAACATTGCTGCGTTAGGACCGTAATTCTGCAATACTGCAACAAAGTTAGCGTTCGCCCAGCTCTTGTACAGCTCGGCAATCTGCTTGTTCTTCAAGAATACGTTGTTGTAGTCGTTCTTGGTCATCTGCCATACGAGAGGCACACTGCGGTACTCGATATGGCTGTTGCGCCAATCCTCCTCAAACTTACGCATCTGCTCAAGCAAGTCGCAGTTTGCGTCGCTCCAGGCTACCTTGCCTGCCTTCTTGAAGTTCTCGACAGGGACCTTTGCGTCGTACAGAGGCTCCTGAATACCGCGACCGATCTTTTCGTAGTCGATTGTACCCTTTGAACTCAACTGGGATGACATGTATGTCATAGTCATGTC
>CAYYEN010000406.1:0-1954 GCA_964470795.1 uncultured Spirochaetaceae bacterium
TTTAATACCGTCTGAAATAAACAAACCAAATAAGCGTTTCAATTACGCAGATGTAAAGAAAGGACTTCGATTTGAAAGAAATAAAGAAAATTTTATTTGGTTATCAAGCGCTGGTATGGCAATTCCTGTTTATAATACTACAGTTCCAACTTTACCCTTATTACTAAATTCTAAAATGAGTTTATTGAAATTATTTCTTTCAGATATCGGGTTGTTAACAACATTATATGGTCGTACTGCTAAAAGGAGTTTGTTAACAGATGATACAAATATCAATAATGGAGCGATTTATGAAAATATAGTTGCTCAAGAGTTAAAAGCTCATAAGTTTGATTTGTATTATTATAATAGTAAAAAATTTGGAGAATTGGATTTTGTCATTGAATACAAGGGAAGGGTATTACCTATAGAAGTTAAAAGTGGAAAAGATTATCAACGTCATTCTGCCTTAAACAATGTATTAAGTAATGATGAATATGACATAGAGGAAGCCTTTGTATTATCAGATTATAACGTTCTGGTAAAGGACAGAATTGTATATTATCCAATTTACATGGTAATGTTCCTTGCTAAGGATGAGGAAAAACTGCCTAAAGTAGAATTAGATGATTTGTCTTCGTTGGTATAATAAAAATGCTGCTTCACATTACATGAAACAGCACAATATTTTATAATGACAAAAATATAGATTACTTTTCTAGCATGATTTCAAGAATTTCTTCATCAGTTGATTTCATACCTTTACGACCAAGACGACCATAACTCTTTACAGTGTCTTCAATTCCAGATTTAACTAAACCGTCTCCAGGTTGGAAAGAATCTCCATTAACATAACCAATCTCAAAAGCCATAATTGCAGCATCAAGAGAGGATGCGATTTTAGCAGCACAAGAAGGTTTTGCACCATCACATACAATACCGCCAACATCTGCAAGTACGTTAGTAAGAACTCTACCAATAGCTTTTTCATCACCATCATGAAGATAGGTTATACCACAACCAGCACCAGCTGAAGCACAAACGGCACCACAGAAAGCACTGAGGCTACCAATATAACGTTTTTGTAATAAAGCAATTAAGTTAGCAAGAGTTAAAGCTCTAACCAGTTTTTCATGTGAAACTTTAAGTTCTTTTGCATATTCAATAACAGGTAAAGAAACGGTCAATCCCTGATTTCCACTTCCACTATTAATAACAACAGGTAAAGAACAACCACTCATTCGAGCGTCGGAGCCTGCAGCAGCTGCGGCTTTTGCTCTAACCTTAACATCATTATTATCATAACAAAAATATAAAGTCTTACCGACTTTGGTTCCCCAATCGTTAGTTAAGCCTTCTTTTGCAATCTTAGTATTAAATTCGATTTGTCGATCAATAATAGCTTGCACATCTTCAAGTTTTACAATATTAGCAAATTCATAGATTCTTTCAACGGAAAGTAATTCTTTTGCCTTCTTTAATTTAGCACTTGGAGAATTAGCATCTTCAACTTTTACATTTTGAGTATCCAATAAGACCTGACCATCTTTCTCGATATACACAATGTTTGTATGTGTTCCAGAAACGATAACAGTTGCGTCTCCCTTAGTAACACTGGAAGTAGCAATAATCTTGATATAAAGATTATCGATATCTTTTTGGTGATAGCATTTGCAATAATCTGTATCTAATAATTTTTCAGATTCAGCTCTTGCCTCATCATTAACTTTTGATAATACCTCAAGTTCATCTGAGGAATTTCCACCAACTGCACCTAAAATAGCTGCAATTTCAATACCCTTTTTACCGTTGGAGTTAGGTACTACGACTCCCTGAACATTCTTTATAATATTGCCCGAACAATATACATCAAGATGTGTTGGAGCGGTTCCTAACACCTCTTTAGCTTTAGCAGCTGCAAATGCAATCGCAATGGGCTCGGTACACCCTAAAGCCGGAACAAGTTCCGATTTCA
>CAYYEN010000406.1:1964-3626 GCA_964470795.1 uncultured Spirochaetaceae bacterium
TCATTGTTCATAATTAATTATCCTCTATAACAAAATTTTATTACCTAAAATACTTTTAGAAAATGGTGGGTAAAACCTTGTAGTTTGTAATAAGAGAATATTTAGTATTCTTTAGTTTTACTTTGAACTATTTATAAATTAAATAATGCCAAAGAAAAATTTTACCCATCTTATAAATAACAAACAAATTATCTGCAGCTCTAAGACAAGAGCTGCATGATTAAGTAAAATTAAAGGTTAACAGCTTTTGGAGCTTCTTTAATACCGTGTTTCTCAGCAAAGCCTGTTAAGATCATAGTAAGAGCACCATCACTTGTTACGTTACAAGCTGTACCGAAGCTATCTTGTAAAGCAAAGATTGTTAACATTAAAGCAGTACCCATTTCGTCGAAGCCAAGAACGCTTACGATGATACCGAGGGATGCCATAACTGTACCGCCTGGAACACCAGGAGCACCAATTGCGAAGATACCTAAGAGTACGCAGAAAAGAATCATTGTTTCCATTGGAGGAATTTGACCATATAAGATTTGTGAAATTGTCATAACGAAGAAAACTTCAGTTAAAACAGAGCCACAAAGGTGGATGTTAGCAAACAAAGGAATACCAAAGTCAACCATGTCATCTCTGAGAGTAGGTTCACTCTTTTTAGCACACTTTAAAGCAACTGCTAAGGTAGCAGCAGAAGACATTGTACCAACAGCGGTGATGTATGCAGGACCGTAGTTCTTAACAACATCCATTGGGTTCTTCTTTGAATAAAGAGCAGCAATACCATAGAGTAAAGCCATCCAAATATAGTGACCAACCATAACGATCAAGATTACCTTGAGGAAAACTGGGAACTGTTTTGTAATAGTTCCTTCATAGGTTAATGCACAGAAGGTGAAAGCGATGAAGATAGGGAGAATAGGTACTACAACTTTAGTTACGATTGCAAGTACGATTTGTTGGAATTCTTCAAGAACGTCTTTAATAACTTTTGCTTTTGTCCAAGTTGCTGCAAGACCAATTAATAAAGATAATGCAAGAGCTGACATTACAGGGAAGATACCAGGGATATCTAACTTGAAGATAGCAGCAGGTAATGCTTTGAGGCCTTCAACTGATGTAACGATTGAAAGGTGTGGGATTAAACCGTAACCAGCAAACATTGAGAAGAGAGCAGCACCAAGAGAAGAAGCATATGCGATGATAACAGCAACTGATAACATCTTAGAAGCATTTGATCCTAATCTTGTAATTGATGGTGCGATAAAACCAACAATAATCAATGGTACACAGAACATAATAATCTGGTTAAGAACATACTTAATAGATACGACTACGTTCATTATTGCTACATTAGCAAAAAGACCAACAACGATACCTATTACTACACCAAGTAGTAATTTGAAAGGTAAACTTTTAAAAAAGTTTTTCATTTTACATTCCCCTTTTTTTTTATATCTATATTTAAAATATAAATCCAAAATAAAGTGCCACATTTATTGTACCACTTTAGTACAATTTGTGTACAAATTTGTTTATTTTCGATTATTCCTTACAAATTAATAGATTGCGTAAAGTATATAAAAAAACTTTAAAAAATAGCTGTTTGTTGTGATTACTATTCAGTTTAGACCTAATACTGCTAAAGCGCTTTTCCATAAGTTGCCAAAG
>CAYYEN010000407.1:0-3624 GCA_964470795.1 uncultured Spirochaetaceae bacterium
ATTTGAGAAAAGATTGTTCTTGTTATAACCTTAAACTATGAGCAATTCAAATTATAAATGTAAAGAAATATTAGAAGATAGTGAGATTATCAGTGAATTCTTCAAGTTTACACAATTTAGAGAGAGTACTAAAGAATCCCTATTAAGTGAAATTACAGCAAATGATGACAAACAAATCCTAAGAATTCCAGAGGAGCTTAAGAGAAAGATTATTCAATTTACTAATCTCTATTACGAACAAAAAGAAACTATTCTTTTAAAACTTTCTCAATATATATCTGATTATATCAACAAAATAAATTGCAAGTTAAATGTCCAAAATTTTTACGATAGAACTGAAATACAAATCCGTCTCCTAAAGTACTTACAAGGAGAGCCAAAGGAGCGAAGCAAAATTGCAGAGTTCTTCAATACCTCTAATAATACAATCAACAGCTGGATAAAAACTATAACAGAGGAGGATGCTTATGTTTTAGGACAAAGCCTAGAAGGACATTTAAAGCTTTCTCATAACACCTTTAACTATACCGCTCACCCTATCTTCTTAAATCTTAACTTGGTGGAACTTAATATGTTGCTAACAGTCTTAAAGCAAAATGAGGACAACAAGGATATTGAGAAGATTATCAATGATATCGAATATCAGATGACCGACTATGCTAAAGCCACTATAAAGAATGAACTAAATTATCTTAAAAAACCTAAGAGAGCAAAACTTAGTCCTGAAGAGACTGAAGACCTTTGATATTATTTAAAAGCATCGATCAAAGTTAAGGTAAAACTACGTAATATTGAGGCTCCTCTAATAGGAATAATAAAATATATAAACCATAGCTACTCTATAAACGGACAAGAATTTAGAGCGCAAGAGGTTGAAAATCTTGAAGAAATTAGTGAAAAAACAACCTGAGGTTGTGTGAAGTTATCAAATTGCTCCTTCATAATAGATTTATAAAATTTAATCCAATAAGGAGATTTATTATGATTACAAATTTAGAAAATTTAAAAGCTGAGGTGCTAAAAGAAGACTTTGGAAGAAATAATGAAAAATTATTTGAGGGTGCAGATGTTATGATTGCCGATATTGCCTCCCCTAAAGAAGAGATTGCAAAAAAACAAGAGTATGCTAAGGAATTTGGAGAAGTCCTCGTTGTCTCAAAATATGCCTATAAAATTAGTGCTTTGATGTTCACTCTTCGTGATATGTTTTATGAAGAAAAAAAGGTAGATTATTTAAATAAATACTATTTTTTTGGCGAACTTGCTAAAGCTGCTCAAAACAGTATTGATACCGAAGGCGATTCACAAAAAGCTTTACTCTACATGCTAGATCGTGCAATTGAACTTAATAAAGAATTTTCTTCCCCTTATTTTGTACCAGTGAAGTTAAACTCAAATTATGAAAATTCTTTAGTTTTCTTCTATAAAGCGCATACACAAGTTCGCCTTAAATTCAAAAATATTGAAGCCCCTATCGTTGGTTTTATAGATTCTTGCAATGCAAGAGATGAAAAGGCTGGTGTATTTTCTTTAAACAAACAGTATTACGCAGTTGAAGCTATTGAGCACTTTGAAAAATTGATAACCCCAACTCTTTAGAGCAATTGTTTTTTTATAAGTTAAAGTAGTCATTGAATTCTTGTTAGACCCCTTCTTCCTTAACTACCAAGAGGAGGATAACAAGAATTCAATTAGATTAATATGTTTGACGTTAGCCTGGGTAAGATTGAAATCATCTAATGATAACACAAGAAAAGTGGAATTAGTTACTCTCAAGCCTTCAAAAGCACCAAATTCTCTATCGATAGTTTTTTCACCTTCCATCTTGTAAGTCACTTGAATGTACAAAGTAGCTTTATCTTTTTTACGCGCTATAAAGTCTATTTCTTTATTACCATTACTAGCGACCGTTACTTTGTAGTCTCTTCTTAACAGTTCTAGTAAAACGATATTTTCTAAAACAATATTAATATCTTTAATATTAGAACCAATAACAGCCTCTCTCATCCCATGATCAAAAATGTAATACTTTTCTTGGGTTGCTAGTAACTGTTTACCTTTTATATCCTCTTTTTGAACACTATAAAGCAAATAAGCATTCACTGCATAATAAATGTAGTTCATAACCGTAGGAGAAGTTATTTTAAAACCCTCATTTTTTAAATATTTTGAAATTGATAAAGCAGAAAAGGGTTGACCCGGAGTTGCTGTAATATAGAGTAGTAATCTTTCAAGATAGGATACATCGCGTATTTGATAACGCAATACTATATCCTTTAGCTCAATTGCACTAAATAGTTCTTGTAGATATTTTGTTGCAACTTCCTCCTCATAGTTAATATCAAAAAGTTCAGGCATTCCACCAAACAGCAAATATTTATAAAAACACTTTCTCTCATCAGTTTCGTCAGTAACCAATTTATAAGCTTGGACAAATTCTTTAAATGAAAAAGGATAAATTGTAAATCTTATATACCGCCCACTTAATAAGGTAGCAAATTCATCTGAAAGCAAATTAGCATTAGACCCTGTAATGTAAATATCACTATCAAGAACAACTCTGAGAGAGTTTACACATTCTTCCCACTTCTCAACCATTTGAATTTCATCAATGAATATATATACTTTACCCGTTAAACTTTCAGCTTGTTTTAATATTTTTTCATATAGGCTTACAGCTTGGCGAAGGGAGTAATTTCTCAAATCTTCAAAATTATAATACAATATATTTGATTGTTTCACTCCCTTAGCAAGAAGTTCTTCTTGTATTTGTTTCAAAATAACAGATTTTCCTGACCTTCTAACACCGGTTAATATTTTGACTAATTTTACGCCATAAAACGGTCTAATTTTTTGCAAGTATTCGATTCTCTTGATCATTGGTGGCACCTCATCAGCAACTTAAAATATGTTTTAAACTTTATAATTATTTATACTTATTAAAAGTATACTTTAATTATTTACATAAGTAAATGATTCTTTAAAGTATGTTTTAAATACTTGCCGTTAAAAACTTAAATACAACCAAGCTAATTGCAATGAGATTTTAAAAAGTTGAGTTTGATAATTTTTACTTCAAAATTAAATGCCCTAACATAGCTAATACCGATATAATACTAAATAGACGATGCCACTTTAGCCCCTTCTTATGCCATTTAAAAGCTGTAAAAGCTAGTATTGCAGCAACAATACTTAGAGCTCCTAAAACATTTACCCAAATAGTTGTAGTAGAAAACGCTCTAAAGGAGCATATCATGTGCACTAAACTTGCACCCACCATTATATAGTCCGCAGTTTTGTGTATGCGCATGAAAAACATGTCTATTTTCTTATTACAAATACGGTTAGTAACAAATTTTTCCAGAATTATAAAAAAGCAATTAAGGCTATTTTCGCAGATATATCCATAAATTTAAACCTTTTAAATAGATAGTTTTTAAGTGTGTTTTATAAAAAATAGTTAGTTGATTTAGCTTATAGTCCAGTAACAGCTAATATAACAACAGCTATTAATACCAAGATAATACCTGTTGCACGATTCAAGACAATGGGTGCAAGAGTTATATGAGAGCCATAAGGCTTATGATTGATCTCTACTCATTGATTATGAGGCTCTTGCTTTAG
>CAYYEN010000408.1:0-3617 GCA_964470795.1 uncultured Spirochaetaceae bacterium
CCGCTTTTGCTAAAAGACTTTGAATAACAAACGCTTCTGGAGTACTTTGATGAAAGTTGTTTGTACTCTTACCCTCTCCTATATCTACAAAAACGGTACTCGATAAGCCTGTTTTGTAGCCTAGTTTGTTTAATAGTTGGTAGGTGAAATCAGAAGTGCTACTTTTTCCATCAGTGCCAGTAATACCAATAACTGATAACTTAGTTGCGGGGTAATCGAAAAAAAAGGCTGAGGCTTTGGCATAGAGTGTTCTTATTGAAGTTTTGGTGATAAAGTAAGAAATTCCTGAAATTAACTCCTCAACTTCATTTGTAACTATTAAGGTTGCGCCATTACTAATTGCCTCTTTTATGTATTTATTCCCATTAGTTTGTGTTCCCGAAAAACAAAAGAAAGCGGAATTCTTTACAACAGCTCTGGAATCATAAGCTAAGAATTCTATCTTGCAATCTTTAGCAAGGGAGAGGGTGCCTTCTGGAAAATGTGAGGCAAATTGAGATATCAGCATAAAATCAAGTTTATTGTATTTTATCTTCTTCTACAAGTCTGGCTTTCAAAAGAGTTTAAGCTGTGATATATTTTTCTCATGAAACGTAAAGTTTACCTAATACTACTAGCTCTTTCTCTTTTACTTCTTCCGCTAACAGCTGCAAGGACGCTAAGAACTGATTTGCTAAAAAGTCCTTTAAAAAATATTGCCTATTCTGGTGAGTATACCGATGGAATCGTGAACTCTGCTGCCTTTCCTTTTAGAACTGATGGACTGAGTTTTTATTTTGCTTCACAAGTTGGGGAAACTTATTTTGAAACTCCTTTTAAAAATAATGAAAGTCTTTCAGGGTTGCAAAATCTTGCCTTGAATTCTTTAGTCTCTTTTGGAAGTAGTTCTTTATTCCTCTCCGGTGATATTGAATTTGGGCTTGGAAATAGAAATATAATAAATAGTGAATTGTATTTTGATATCAATTCGTATTATCAGCTACAAGTCGACTTTGCTTATCGTTTTGACTTCTTTTCTATGGGCGTTAGGTTAGAGGGGGGGAATCAGAGTCAAAGAATACAGCGAAAAATCTCCTCTATTGCAGATGTCTTTGCAAATATGTTATTTGAAAAATATACTCCAGTTTCAAACAGTGAGTATTTTATAGCAGGGGCTTCAACTTTTTTTAAGGTGAGTGATTTTAATTTTACCTTTACCGCTGATGAGCTTATTAAAGTTGTTAATATGGGTAAATTGGTTTCGAGCTGGCAACAGATTTATGAATCTTTGTCTGTTGGTTTATCTTATGAAAGTCCTAAATATAAAAATGATGGTAATCTACAGTTTGTTCGCTTTAGGACTGGACTAAGTTTTGAGCATTTTTTATCTGCAGAGAGCCCTGTGAATGAATTTTCTACAGATGTTAATTTGCAATTGCTTCCAGATTTATCAATTATTCTGGGTACTAGTTTGAGAAACTACCAATCTTTATCACAACTGATACCTAATTTTTCAATGGAAAATACTGTACAAGCAATAGAATTAAAATTTAAGTTCTTTGTTGGATCTCTTTCCTTTAAGGTTGTAATGCCCATTTCTATTTATCAAAAGTGGGAGGATAATGCATTATCCTTTAATATAACTGGGGCCTTATATTATTAAGAGACAAAAAAGGCTTATTCTCTAGTAGAAAACAAGCCTTCTTTTTTAGTTTTTAAATCTTTATTTTAAAGCAGCTAGTAGCTGTTCAACGGTAGACTTTTGGTCTTTAGTTGCAACTGCAAAATCTGCATCAACAAAATATTGCTTAGCCTTTTCAGCAGTTCTATTAGCTTCATTAGCATCATAGAAAGGCAGTATAATTAAATAACCTAATTGATAAGCAAAAGTGTAATCTTCATCAAGATTAGCTTTTATACTCTCTTCGTTAAGTGAATTATCATTATACAAATAAAGAATTGATAAATCATAATTGTCTGTAAAGGAGCTTGTAAGTTCTTCTTCTAGAACTTGTTCAGCACTCAAATGGAGTTCTTCTACCTCTTTAACAGGCTCTTTTACTATAGCAACTGGAACTTCTTTTACAGTCTCTACAGGAACTTCTTTAACTACTTCCTTGATAATCTCAACAGGGACTTCCTTAACTACTTCCTTGATAATCTCAACAGGGACTTCCTTAATAACTTCAACTTCTTTGATTACTTCAACAGGGACTTCCTTAACTACTTCCTTGATAATCTCAACAGGAACTTCTACAGGAACTTCTTTAAGTTCTTGAACAGGAATCTCTACAGGTACTTCAACATCTTTATAAACTATAGTTTCAACAGGAACTTCTTGAATAATCTTAACTTCATTAACAGTGCTTTCAACTTTTAAAACTTCAATAGGAACTTCTTTTTCAACTTCGACCGTTACAGGTTTTATAACTTCCTTAATAACTTCGGTTGGAACTTTCTTTTCAACTTCAACCGTCTTTTCAATTATTTGAGTACGGATTGGAAGTTCCTTTTCTCCATAAGTTGTAGCTTTCGGATCATCATGAGTATCTTTCATTAAAGGATCTGAGTAAGCATTAGGAGGTAATTTATCTACTTGGTCTTTATAATCATCTTCATTTTTCTTACCAGCTATTACGCCAATTTGGATTAAAATAAATCCTATAAGGAGGGGGAATAAATTAATTAGAACTGAATAGATATTATCTTCAGAGATACCATAGATAGGAACAATAAATTTTACAAAAACTAAAGCAATTATTGCAACTACAATTATTGAGGTAATAATTGAGGTAACAACCAACTTAGCCGTGTGTTTTGGCTTTGACATAAACTTTTGCCTCCAGTATTGTTATACACTAGTACACTTGATATAATTCTACAAGGTATTATATGGTAAAAGCAATAAAAAAAACAGCAATATTAATTATTTTAACTTCTATAACCTTTTTGATATTGTTAGGAATCTTTGGTAAACATGGTTACATGGTTAACAAACAAATAGCTATAGAGAATAAAGAATTAGAAGAAAATATCTCCTATCTGGAAGTAAAAAAAACTGCGTTAGAAAATTATGAAAAATCTTTAACAAGTTCAGATGCTTTAGATGATATAGCGTTAAAACTAGGGTATAATAAAAGTGGGGAAGAGGTATATTTCTTTCCAGAGAAGGCAGATTCGACAGTTGTTAAGAACACTGATAGTGAAATAGTACAAAAAGATATTAAAACACCTTTTAAAGGGTTGAAAACCTATATTATCTTATTGATTTCTTTAGCAATAATATTTATACCTTATCTCATTATAGTGCTAATTCAATTAACCGTTCGCCACGGTAATAGGGTGAACAACATAGATGAAAGAAAAGGTGGTTATGATGACTACGATATTTAACGGTATGAGCAATTCCCTCGAGGAAATCATATCTCGATTAAAGAAAGGGGAAGTAGGTATTTTCCCTTGCGATACTATTTATGGAATCTGCTCAATAGTACAACCTGAGCAAAAAGAAAGAATAATGGAAATCAAAAAACGGGCTTTAAACAAGAGTTTCATCTCTCTTGTCAATTTTGATTATCTAAAGAAATCAGATTTAACAGTTCCTGAAGTCCTTTATTCTGTTTGGCCTGCACCTCTTA
>CAYYEN010000409.1:0-3616 GCA_964470795.1 uncultured Spirochaetaceae bacterium
TTATGCCGCTTTTCTTTTTCACTGTGAATTGAGATATTCACGGATTCTCTCCAGGAACACTTTTCCATACCAGGATGCTTTTAACTCGCCGACCCCGGACACCCGCCTGAAGTCCATCATGGTTCTTGGCCTCTTTCTCGCCATGTCCTGCAGCGTTGCATTGGAGAACACCACATAAGCGGGGATATTGGCTTCCCTGGCAAGTTTTCCCCGCAGCACCCGCAGCACATCATAAAGAGCTGTCTCATCATCGGACAGTTTCGTGCGTTCAGTCAGGCGAACAGGCAGTTTCTGTTCCTTCTTCACCAGCATCTGCACAGTCTGCCCATGGTAGAGCACCTGAGATGCCTTCGGCGTTAGCTGTACCGTCTGATGCTCCGATTCTGTCCGTAAATATCCCAATCCCACCAAATGGTCTGCCATAGCACGGATCTGCGTTCTGCCGGTGGTCTTCAGCAGGCCGTAGGTAGACAGTTCATCCAATCCTGCTTGCAGCAGCTTTTTCTCTTTGCTGCCCTGCAAAACCCGGGCAATCACCGCAATTCCAACATTGTATCCCAGCTTATCATGGATACGCTTGACGCAGGACAGGATCATCTGCGCCTCCCGGGTAATATCCACCGTTTCAAATTCCGCACTGCAATTACCGCAGTTTCCGCATGCTTCCGGGTGTTCCTGCCCAAAATAATCCAGAATGTAGCCCCGCAGGCACTCTTTTGTTTTGCAGTAGCCCACCATCATTGCAAGCCGTTCCATATCCTGCAGGCGAATGGTCTCCCGCTCTGCCGAATCCAGTTCCTCATTGTCAGCGGAACAATTGATCAGAAATTTCGCGGTAGTCACATCGGAACTATGATATAACAGGATACACTCCGCATCGGCACCATCCCGGCCTGCGCGGCCTGCTTCCTGATAATAGGCTTCGATACTCTTGGGCATGTTATAGTGAATGACAAAGCTCACATTGGATTTATCGATACCCATTCCGAACGCATTGGTTGCAACCATTACGGTCTTTCGGTCATGGATAAAATCCTCCTGATTGGAGGTTCTTTCTTTTTCGTCAAGACCGGCATGATACCGGGTGGCTCCATAACCGGACTGCTGAAGCATTTCGCATACACTTTCCACCTTTTTTCTGGTCGCGCAGTAAATGATGCCGCTTTTGTTCCTTCTGGATGCCAGGATGCGCAGCAATTCCGGATCCTTACGGTCCGGATGAATCACCTCAAAGGATAGGTTTGGACGGTCAAAACCCGTTACCGTACGCACAGGTTGGCGCAGCTTCAAAATCCGTTCCACATCTTCACGCACTTGCTTTGTGGCTGTAGCGGTAAACGCTCCAACCACAGGCCGATTCGGCAGTGTGTCGATGAAATGAACAATCCGCAGATAGCTGGGTCGAAAATCCTGCCCCCACTGGGAGATACAGTGGGCTTCATCCACCGCCACAAAGGATATTTCCAATTGGGACACCACATTGCCAAAACCGCTGTAATCCAGCCGCTCCGGAGCAATGTATACGATCTTATACTTTCTTGCCAGGAGATTGCGGTACACCGCCTGTATCTGTGCGCTATTGAGTGTACTATTGATATAAGCCGCCGGAACACCGGCTGCTTTCAGTGCCAGCACCTGATCCCGCATCAGAGAGATTAACGGAGAAACCACCAGCGTGACACCCGGCAGCAGCATTGCCGGCACCTGATAGCAGATGCTTTTACCGCCGCCTGTGGGCATGATGCCAAACACATCCCGCCCGGCAAGTACCCCATTGATCAGTTCCTCCTGCCCCGGCAGAAATTCCCGATAACCAAAATAGTGCTCCAGAATTGAATGCTTTTCCATCTGCACACCGCTTTCGTCCATTTGTTTGCATATATTATTGCATATTTTCATCAGATTTGCAATCGTGGCTTTTCTTTTTTTCTGGTCTGTCCTCTTTGCTTGTGGCATATCAACAGCCCCAGCCGCAGGATCTGAAACCGGAGTCTTTGCTTCATCAAAATGAAAAGATATGAAAACAGCCACGCTGAAGCATTTCTCCGTGAAATCGTTTCAGCGTGGCAATATTGTTTCATTGAGATGGGAATCGTTTCAGCCTGATCATCCCGCTAAACGGGCAAACGGCAGCCGCGGCCATCCCGGTATAGCGCGCGCCATAGATGCAATGAAAATCAGCTCTGTTCTGAAAAACCGAAGGAATCAAATTACGGCAATAAACTGATCCTTTACAGAAGCAAAAGAATCATCCACAAAACCAAAATCCTTTTCCTTATAGTTCCAAAGGGCGTGACCAATGCTGAATTTTGCAAAAGCGGAATGAATGTCCTTCAGCCAACGGATTTTGGAGGGATTATCTGCCAGGTCAATGACACCGTATTCGCCGCAGTACAGGGGGACATTCTTGTCCCGGGCCGCGTCAAGCGCCTCTCTGAAAATGATTTCAAAGTATTCAGGCCCCATTTGGGTAACCTCAGGAAGGAAAATCGGCCCCTCTTCTCCCAGAATCCTCTTTGTTTCTGCCCGGTATACTTCAACCGGCTGAGGATAGGTTATGCGGTAATCGCTGGGAAACTGCTCCATCCAATAGGCGCCCTGGTGGGAGAAAATCATTGGCTCATAGCAGTGGAAGTTATATACAATACGCTCATCATAGGGCGGCTCCAGCAATTTGACGCTCATTACGCTGTTGTAGCATACACCACCGATTACAATCCACGATTTGGGAGCAATGGCCCGGACGGTTTCAATGTATTTTCGCACCAGTTTATTCCAGGCATCGAACACCTCCCAAAGAACCACCTCATTCAGCGGTTCAAAGGCAACCTGGTCGGGATAGTCCTTGAATTCGGACGCGATCCGCTCCCATAGCTTTAAAAAGCGTGCCTGAAGAGCATCATCGTAGAAGAATTTGCTTCGATCCATGTCTTTCTTCAGCGGATCAAAGGAATACCCATAGCATTCGTGCAAATCGATGAGCATATTCAGCCCATACTCCGTGCACCACTGAAAGCAATTCTTCAGATAGCCAAAGCCGATTTCCAGAGCGTTGCCCTCTTCATCCTCCAAAACATTGTAGTCCACCGGGACGCGGACATGGTCAAAGCCCAGGCTGGCAATATAAGCGATATCCTCTTTCGTGATAAACGTGCGAAAGTGCTCCGGATCGTATTTTGCGAACTGGGAAATCCATCCGCCCAAATTTACACCCTTCTGAAAGCCCGTGAAGCATCTCATAAAAGAGCCCCCTTTATATATGATGATTTTAGTATAATTCATCCAAAAGAAAAATGCAAGTCCAACAGAACGATTCAGACGACTGTATGGAACAAGCTGCCCGTTTTCGTAATGGAAACCGGCGGATTGTTCATGCAATCACTTTTTGATATGACCGTCAATTTACATAATTTTTGTACTTCGGCAGAAACTAAGGCGGAAGGAGCGTTGAATATGGATAGACAGGAACTTGTAAAGCAGACACTGGATCAAATACCGCGGCCCGATGCCAATGCAAAACGCATCGTGGGGCTTGTGAAGGAAGGCGGCAG
Source organism: uncultured Spirochaetaceae bacterium (assembly GCA_964470795.1). Classification (GTDB taxonomy): domain Bacteria; phylum Spirochaetota; class Spirochaetia; order Sphaerochaetales; family Sphaerochaetaceae; genus Bullifex. The sequence continues at coordinate 3,552 of CAYYEN010000409.1, forward strand.
GATTACAGGGTATCGGCTTTCCGATACTTCCATTGTGGGGAAGCAGCAGGCTGTAACCATGGCAA
>CAYYEN010000410.1:0-3612 GCA_964470795.1 uncultured Spirochaetaceae bacterium
TAGCCTCTAATTCTGCTAACAGAACTGCCCTACTTGAAGAAATCGGTATTAAAGTAATAAAAAGGCCTCAAGACATCTTAGAGTTTTGTGATAAAACGACTCCCGAGGAAGTAGTTAAAGAGTTAGCTTTAAACAAGCTTCAAAGCTATCTTTCCTCTAAAGAGTTTGACCCAGCGCTTCCCTCTCTTAGTGCAGATACCCTAGTTTTTAACGATGACACTTTAACAGGGAAACCCAAAGATAGAGAGGATGCTTTTAACACCCTTTTATCCTTTTCTAATAAAACACAGTTGATTTTATCAGGTTTTGCTCTTTATATTCCAAATCGTGAAATTATTAATAAAACCGATATCACTACTGTAAAGTTTAAAACTTTAACCCCAAAAATTGTTAATGCTTATTTAGATACAGAGGAATGGATAGGCGCTGCTGGAAGCTATAAGATACAAAAGAACGGCTATACCTTGATTGAGAAAATGACTGGCTCCTGGTCTAACGCGATAGGACTATCGTTAGAACTACTTTCATCTTCTATTCTTTAATCTCTTCATAGTGCTCAGCACCGAGAGCTAAGATACGATGGATATGTTCATCCGAGAGACGATAGATAATATTTCTTCCATCCTTTTTAAATTTAACAAGGCGTGAGGCTCTCAGTATTTTAAGTTGCTGAGAGATTGCAGATTGGCTCATATCGAGTCTTTTGGCAATATCTCCAACCCCACAATCACCACCATCGAGTAAAAACAAAATTTTAAGCCGAGTGGAATCACCAAAGACTTTAAAGAAATCTGCCATATCAATTATATCATCATCACAAAAGTCATCGAACATATGTATAAAATACTTCTTATTTTGTAAAAAAGCAAAAGAGATATAGCTCTTTTTAGAGAATAATAGCGTAATCTATAAAAACTAATTCCTTTTTTTAAGTATTTTGGCTAATATCTTTTTATGGAAAAGCAAAAAATTGGTTTTATTGGTTTAGGTGTAATGGGAAAAAGTATGGCAAGCCATATTCAAAAAGCTGGCTACCAACTTTATTTATATAATCGAACTCAAAGTAAAGCAAAAGAACTTGTAGAAGAAGGTGCTATCCTTTGTTCAACAATTGCTGAAGTTGGAAAAAGCGCTGATATTGTTTTCACCATTGTTGGTTATCCCAAAGATGTTGAAGAAGTTTATTTAGGAGAGCACGGTTTAGTCTCAGTTGCTCATAGCGGACAGCTCTTTTGTGATATGACTACAACTAAGCCTTCTTTAGAAGCCCTAATTAGTAATAAGCTTAATGAAAAAGGTGCATCTTTTTGTGATGCCCCAGTCTCCGGTGGAGATGTTGGTGCAAGAAATGCAACCCTTTCTTTTATGGTTGGAACTGACGAAGAAACCTTCAAAGCCTTATCACCCTTCTTCTCAATAATGGGAAAAACTATCACCCTTTGCGGTAAAGTTTCTATGGGACAACAGACTAAGATGTGTAACCAAATAACTATTGCCGGCACAATGATTGGTGTTACTGAAGCGCTTGTTTATGGTAAGAAAGCTGGACTCGATTTAACTACCATGGTTAATACAATCTCTAAAGGAGCCGCAGGGTGTTGGACTCTTGACAATTTAGCTCCTCGAGTTATTAAAGGTGATTTTGCTCCAGGTTTCATGATCGAACACTTTGTTAAAGATATGGGAATTGCTCTGGAAGAAGCGAAAAAGATGGAATTAGAACTTCCCGGTTTAAAGTTAGTTTATTCTCTTTATGAGAAATTAAATGAGTCTGGTTATTCAAAAAATGGTACACAAGCGTTAGTTAAAGCATTAGAAAATCTTTAAAGATGAGGATTTAAATATGGTAAAAGATAAGACAGCAAAGTTGATATTACCTGGGGATAGAGAATATGAGTTACCAGTTATAACTGATAATATGGGCGATCATAGTATCGATATCTCAACACTGAGAAAAGATACTGGTTATATCACCTACGACCCCGGTTTTATTAATACAGGCTCTTGTATGAGCTCCATTTGTTATGTAAATGGTGAGAAAGGTATTTTACGCTATCGCGGTTACGACATCGCCGATTTAGTAAAGAACTGTGACTTTATTGAAGTTGCTTACCTGCTTGTTAAAGGAGTACTTCCTAACTCAATTGAGCGAAGTAACTATGCTCAACTTTTAAATAAGCACTCCCTTTTACATGTCGATATGAGAAACTTCTTCAGAGCCTACCCTCATGATGCTCACCCGATGTCTATTCTAGCAGCTATGGTAGCTTCCCTCTCCTCCTTCTACCCAGAAATGGAAGAACGAGACCCAGAAGAGAATATCGACCTTACCGTTACTAGACTATTATCAAAGATGAGAACTATTGCAGCCTTTACCTATCGACAAGCTAATGGATATGACTTTGTTGACCCTCAATATAACTACAGTTACTGTGCAAACTTCTTAAACATGATGTTCCACTCCTCGGTAAATGACTATTCTCCAGACCCTATCCATGTAAAAGCGCTCAACCAGCTACTGATATTACATGCAGACCATGAACAAAACTGTTCCACTTCTGCAGTCCGTCTAGTTGGCTCATCTGAGGCTAACTTATATGCAGCAGTTTCTGCAGGCTGTTGTGCCCTTTGGGGACCAAAGCATGGCGGTGCTAACCAAGCGGTAATGGCAACACTTAATAAGATTGTGAGTGAAAAGATACCCCCTAAAAAGATTATTGAGATGGCAAAAGATAAATCTAATCCATTCCGTCTAGCAGGCTTTGGTCATAGAGTTTATAAAACCTTTGACCCGAGAGCTAAAATTGCTAAACAGATGTGTAATGAAGTCTTTAGTATCAACAATACCACTGATCCACTTCTAGAAGTTGCTATGGAGCTTGAAGAGCTTGCGCTTAAAGATGATTTCTTCATCTCCCGCAATCTTTATCCAAACATCGACTTCTATACAGGTATCATCTTCCACATGATGGGCTTTCCACAACAGATGTTTACGGTCCTCTTTGCAATGGGCCGTCTTCCAGGTTGGATAGCACACTATCTAGAATGGAGACATGACCCGTTCCAAAAAATAGGACGCCCTAGACAAATCTACTCAGGCCCAGAGGCTAAAGAGGTAATTGCAATTGAAGAGCGTTAAGGCGGTCATATTTGACTTCAATGGAACTCTTTTTTGGGATAATGCAGAAAACGAAGAAGCTTGGTCACAAACGGCCAAGCATTTTCGTGGCTTTGGCTTAACTAAAGAAGAGTTTCATTTAAACAATGGAAAGTCTGACCGAGAAGCCTGTTTATTTATCTTAGGAAAAGAGGCTAAGGAAGAAGCTTTACTTCAGTGTGAAGTCTATAAAGAAGAATATTATAAAAAACTCTGTCTTGAAAGAAAGCTTACTTTAGCAAAAGGGGCTTATGAGTACTTCAATAAGCTTTTAGATTGTAATTTAAAGCTTGCTATCGCTTCCTCAGCGCCGAAGATAAATATGGACTGGTATATTCCTCATTTTCATCTGTTTGATTACTTTAAAAGCGAAAATATAATAGCAGGACGAACTGATATTAAGGGAAAACCTGAACCAGATATCTTTCTACTTACTGCCAAGACTCTTGGAGTTG
>CAYYEN010000411.1:0-3611 GCA_964470795.1 uncultured Spirochaetaceae bacterium
CGATATGCTCTGTCAATCATTATTAACACAATACAGACACATATGGTATGATAACGAACGAGGTGTTGAAGTATTACCGGCAAATTTAAGAAGATTCGATATTGGTGTATTGGTATTCAGTGCTGGATATTACAATATGGCATTGTATGATGTTCTTGAGAATAATGGTTTGGTTGATTCGGATGTTGAAACAAAGATATTCCCAACCATTAAAAAGTTATCTGATAAGCACTTTCATGATAATTCAAACAATTACGGATTTAACCATCATTTGATTACATTAGGTGACGCACAGATTAATAACGAGGAGTCTGGTAAATCATTCTTTTCAAGCATAACTAATGAACCATCATCTGAGTTTGTTAAGAATACAATAGCATTAAATTATAGGTTTGCAGAATATAAGGGAACATTCAATAATCTATTTGGTGAATTTGATTTTGTAAAGGCTTTGGCATTTGCTGCGGCACAGGATAGATTTTCCAATGAAGTCGAAGGAGAGGTTGGAGGAAAGACTAAGCAAAAAGTTTCGATGCGGGATTTCTTCGCAAAGACAAAGGATGCTTTCAAAAACAATACAATTGATACTGTTGACAGATTGAAATCAAGACCCCAAGCTTATATGAATTCAATCATATCACCAAATACATCAATCGGTAATGCTCTAAAGAATATAACGGACCCTAATTTAGTACCAAAGTTGGTTAAAAATACCATTGATTTAGGTATACAGAATATCGAAAACCGTTATGTTTTTGACCCACTCACCAGATTAAATAATATGGTTATGAAGAGTTTTTCCGATAACCTGGTAAGTGTATATAATAATTATTTAGGACCAGATACGAAACCAAATAATTCTGTTAAATTGATGAGTGATAATCCCAATGTATCTGATAATACAAAATCCGAACATACACCTGAATATACACCTGGTTCTGTTCCTTCAGATTTAAGATATGGAACAACATTTGGTACAGGTAATGTTTATAATCGGAAGGGATTCTGAGTCGGGTTAAATAAAAATTAAATTATGTTTGGAGATATAAATATACTTTTTGGTAAGATTGTCAATGTAACTGATGAACAAAAGATTTGGCGTTGTCAGGTTTCTATTGATGGTTCAACAGACTTATTACCTGTGGAAGATTTACCATGGTATTTTCCCTGGTATGGTATTAATTATTTACCTGTTGTTAATGATGTTGTACCTGTAATAGTATTTGATGGTGATTTTACAACATGTTTTTACGGAAGAAAAATAGACCATACAACATCAGATATTGAGGAAGGTGATTATGAGAATTATTTGGAAATATTCAAACGTACGGTTGATGATAACAATGTTCAATTAACATATAAGGTTAGTACCGGTATTGAATTTATTAACGGTACAAGCAAAGCACAACTTGAAATTGACAAAGTTTCATTATTTGTTGATAGTAATTCTATCGTAATGACAGCAGATAGAATTGATATTGGTAACACATCTCAGGAAGCCGCTATTCTCGGAGATAAGGGTGTGAAACAATTACATGATATGATTAAACATCAAGCAAATACCATAGCAGAAATGCTTAAAATGTTTAATGGTGTTATGAGTGCAGCGATGGGTAGTCCATTTACGATGCCAATTGGATCAGCTCTTACACCACTTGTACCAGCAGCAACTACCAAATTAAATGCTGAAAATGCTCAGGTTGACGCTAAGGCTGATACAATACAATCCAAAAAAGTCTTTATCGAATAAAAATAAAATATTCCTTATCATGATAAATATGCCCATAATATTGTTTGATATAAATGGTAACAAAATATCGAAACAACATATATCGAAAAATCATTGTATTTATTTCTATTCGTATCAGAATATTAGTGTACGTATATTACAAAACAATGTGGAATTTCCGGCAGTTCTATATTCGGTAAAACAAATTGGAACCGCATTAGAAACTCAACAGGGACAAGAATTTACCGATAACTTCGGATATACATTGTACATACCAAGGGTTGATTCAGGGGAAACCAGTCCCAGTAAAACTACTATTGAAGTTTCCAATGGCGAATCCATATCTGTTTATTCATTCACGTTAGGGGATAATAATAACACCATAACCGAAATAAACCAACATTACAACGACTTACTTGTAAATTATAATCTACCAAGTTTTGATAAATTATTACCTGCATTGGTTGAAGGTTCTGATAGTTCTGAATTATTGAAACGTTTACTTCTTGAGTTTCGTTCAATTTTAAAAAAGTAATAGTATGTCGTTAACTCCTGGACATTTTTTCTCATCATTTAATTCTGATATTAGAAATTACTAGTGATGCAATAAATTGCACCTGATTACACTTAAGTTATTATATATAAATACATTACAAGCGTTCTTTGTTTTTTTGATTTGAAATGAGTGGATAATTTTGTGGTCTTAAAACCATGAAATTATGAATTTAGGCAAGTATATATTCTCGCAGGTTGTTGAATTTATCCCTAAATATGAGTTTGACAAACTAGTCAAGCTGTATAACGGAGACTTCCATGCTAGAAATTTGAGTTGTTACAACCAACTACTTCATCTCTTATTTGGCCAATTAACCGTTTGCAATTCATTGCGCGATATTTGCTTGTGCCTGAAAGCACACGAAAAAAGCCTCTATCACCTTGGATTTCGTCAAACGGTAAATGAATCTTCACTATCTCGTGCAAATGAGAGACGCGACTATCGCATTTATGAGGGATTAGGACACGTGCTTATTGATATTGTGCGTCCAATGTATTCAAGAGAACCAGTCTTAGGACTGTTTCTACCTGATTACGATATATTCGCATTGGATTCTACTACAATATCTTGTAGTATAAAGTTACTCACATGGGCTTTAGGCAAGTATTCTAAAGGTGCAGTCAAGATGCATACGCTTCTTGATTTGCGAGGTAGCATTCCTACTTTCATTCATATTACCCATGGCAAATGGCATGACAGCAATGCACTTGACATTATGGAACCAATACCATTTGCTATTTATGCGATGGATAAAGCCTATGTTGATTTTGCTGCTCTATTCCGTATGGATCAATGCAATGCCTATTTTGTCACTAGAGCGAAAGATAATATGCAGTTTGATATTCTTGAGAAGAATTACAATTTGGACGAGACGATAGGGCTTAGAGGCGATTATCTCATCAAACTTACAGGTTATAAATCTAGTCGTTTATATCCTCAAAGTCTCAGAATGGTAGAATACTACGATTCTGAAAATGATGAAGAACTTAGGTTTATTACCAATCATGTTGAAATCAGCGCCTTGGAAGTCGCTAATATCTATCGAAATCGGTGGCAAATCGAGGTGTTCTTCAAATGGATAAAACAAAATCTAACAGTCAAGACTTTGTGGGGATATACAGAGAACGCGGTCAAAACTCACTTATGGATGGCAATATGTACCTATCTTGTAGTTGCAAGAATTAAGGCGACATATAAAAGCCCATATACGATTACCGAGTGCGCCACATTACTCAGCGTTTCCGCACTAGAAAAAACAGACATGAAGGAGTTGCTAACTCTTGCTGAACCACTCAATCAAAACAAAAATGTCAAAGAACTCAATTT
>CAYYEN010000412.1:0-3592 GCA_964470795.1 uncultured Spirochaetaceae bacterium
GGAGGGAAGAAAATGGTTTTTGACAGAATTAAAGAATTAATTGTTCAAGAAATGAACATACCAGCTGAAAAAGTATCTTTAGACTCGAGAATTAAAGAAGATTTAGAAGCTGATTCAATTGATGCGATTGAATTAATTATGGGTGTTGAAGAAGAATTCGACATTGAAATTAGCGATGATGAAGCAACTAATATTAAAACAATTGCTGATCTAGTAGATGTTATTAATAAATTGCAAGCATAAATAAATTAGATATAAAATATATGTGAAGGCCAAGAAAATATTCTTGGTCTTTTTTAATATCAGTTTATTATGTTTAAAACTGTCAATATCTTTTGAAAATGTCCTAAAAAAATCAGTTTATTAGCGTGATTTATACGCTGTTCTAGCTATCATCCGATCGTATGATTCACGTTTCCAAGGATGACTATCAGGAATAGCGTATTTTTTCTTTTCTTTTTTAACTTCAAAGTCAAACTCTTTTGAATACTTTTGATGTGATTCTAATTCAATCAATTTATAATACTCACTATTTATTAAACAATATAGTTTGTTATCGAATGATTTAATTACGACTGCTTTAGTTTTGTATTTAAAGTTTACTAAATTTCCATGCTTATTATAAGCTTGGAAATACTTGTTTTGATACTTTAATGCTGAACCCCTATCAAATACTCGATTAGTTACTAAAGCTAAAATCAAATTTAAATCAGTATCACTATTAATATTTTCATAAACTTGTGGTATATTATTATCCATGAGCGAGAATTGTTTATTAAACTTATCAACATATGATTGTAGGAACTCATTTGCTTTAGATATAGTATTAATATTATTAATTCGTAACTCATTAATTAATCTGGATTGTAACGTTCCGAATAAACGTTCAATTCGCCCCTTAGCTTGAGGAATAGAAGTAACACTAAGTGTTATGCCCAGCTGCTCGCAGGCATAACCAAACTGTGTTAATGTACTATACTCAGGCACGGGGTTTTTTAATAACTTATAATCGAAGATAGTTCTTCGGTCAGTTAGAAATTCATTTGGTATCCCATGATTCTCCAATGTTTGTTTTAAAACGTTGTAATAGCCGTTTAAAGTCTCTTGGTGGTCGAAATACGCACCAACTATCATCCCTGTAGCGTCGTCTATCGCTGCGTGCAAATGAGTCTTCTTATCACCGAACCATAAGTGTTCGGATGCGTCCATTTGTAATAACTCACCACTATATTTTTTCCTTGGGAGTCTTGCATGATTATCCTTTGGATCTAAGATATTATTATCTACTATAAGATTCTTTTCTATCGCAGATAATGGTTTATTTAAATCTATTTTAGTTTGTATCCTGTCACGATATTTTCTCCTAGTAATTCTTTCAGCTTTCGGTGATAAGATAAGATTATTATCTAATATTTTGTATAGTGAGTTATAAGATATTTTAATGTTTTCATTTTCTTCAAGCATTTCCTTAAAATGCTTAAAGTTAAAATTATAGTATTTATTATTATATAAATTTAATATAGTTTCTTTTGTTTCTTTAGAGATTGTAAGAGTAGGAGTTTTCTTTCTGTTACCATGAATAAATCCTTCCTTACCTTCTTCCTTATATCTAATAATTAATCTATTAACTTGTCTAACTGATATACCTAATTTATTTGCTGCGTTTAACTTATTACCATTATTTGTTACTAGGTTCTTTATTATTTCATACTTCATTTGTTCCATTGCTCTTAACTCTACCTTCCTCATAGTAAGTACCTCCTTGATGTGTACTTACCATTCTATATACTTTAGGACATTATTGAAAGATAACTATTAAGACATTATCATAAGATAACCACAAGAATAAAATAAGCGAACTAAAAAGATGTCAATATCTTTTGAAAATGTCCTAAAAAATCAGTTTATTAGCGTGATTTATACGCTGTTCTAGCTATCATCCGATCGTATGATTCACGTTTCCAAGGATGACTATCAGGAATAGCGTATTTTTTCTTTTCTTTTTTAACTTCAAAGTCAAACTCTTTTGAATACTTTTGATGTGATTCTAATTCAATCAATTTATAATACTCACTATTTATTAAACAATATAGTTTGTTATCGAATGATTTAATTACGACTGCTTTAGTTTTGTATTTAAAGTTTACTAAATTTCCATGCTTATTATAAGCTTGGAAATACTTGTTTTGATACTTTAATGCTGAACCCCTATCAAATACTCGATTAGTTACTAAAGCTAAAATCAAATTTAAATCAGTATCACTATTAATATTTTCATAAACTTGTGGTATATTATTATCCATGAGCGAGAATTGTTTATTAAACTTATCAACATATGATTGTAGGAACTCATTTGCTTTAGATATAGTATTAATATTATTAATTCGTAACTCATTAATTAATCTGGATTGTAACGTTCCGAATAAACGTTCAATTCGCCCCTTAGCTTGAGGAATAGAAGTAACACTAAGTGTTATGCCCAGCTGCTCGCAGGCATAACCAAACTGTGTTAATGTACTATACTCAGGCACGGGGTTTTTTAATAACTTATAATCGAAGATAGTTCTTCGGTCAGTTAGAAATTCATTTGGTATCCCATGATTCTCCAATGTTTGTTTTAAAACGTTGTAATAGCCGTTTAAAGTCTCTTGGTGGTCGAAATACGCACCAACTATCATCCCTGTAGCGTCGTCTATCGCTGCGTGCAAATGAGTCTTCTTATCACCGAACCATAAGTGTTCGGATGCGTCCATTTGTAATAACTCACCACTATATTTTTTCCTTGGGAGTCTTGCATGATTATCCTTTGGATCTAAGATATTATTATCTACTATAAGATTCTTTTCTATCGCAGATAATGGTTTATTTAAATCTATTTTAGTTTGTATCCTGTCACGATATTTTCTCCTAGTAATTCTTTCAGCTTTCGGTGATAAGATAAGATTATTATCTAATATTTTGTATAGTGAGTTATAAGATATTTTAATGTTTTCATTTTCTTCAAGCATTTCCTTAAAATGCTTAAAGTTAAAATTATAGTATTTATTATTATATAAATTTAATATAGTTTCTTTTGTTTCTTTAGAGATTGTAAGAGTAGGAGTTTTCTTTCTGTTACCATGAATAAATCCTTCCTTACCTTCTTCCTTATATCTAATAATTAATCTATTAACTTGTCTAACTGATATACCTAATTTATTTGCTGCGTTTAACTTATTACCATTATTTGTTACTAGGTTCTTTATTATTTCATACTTCATTTGTTCCATTGCTCTTAACTCTACCTTCCTCATAGTAAGTACCTCCTTGATGTGTACTTACCATTCTATATACTTTAGGACATTATTAAAAGATAACTATTAAGACATTATCATAAGATAACCACACAAATAGTGCATATTTATGGTTATTTGTTGACAATGACTATTCTTAATGATAAAATATTAACGCGTGTAAAAACACACCATAGTGGGAGATGTAAATCGTAACCACATACTTATTTGAAGAAGGAGGTTGTGTATCATGTCAAAGGCAAAAAAAGTAGTTAGAGAACTTAAATTGCAAATCGAAGCAGGAAAAGCTAACCCAGCTC
>CAYYEN010000413.1:0-3582 GCA_964470795.1 uncultured Spirochaetaceae bacterium
CTCGGGCGTTCCCATTACAACGACTCTCGCCGCCCTCACTTCCACCGTGGAAGGCTTGGAAGACCGGCTGGCCTTTAATTCAGGATGTTACAAGACCCCAAAGGCCAGCCTCTCGCACGGCAACTCAGCCAAGGCTTCCTTGCCTTCGCTCACAAGGGACAAGCACGACTTCGGAAGATTCGAAGTTTGTAGTTTGCAGGAGTACCATAGACACGTGAAGAAATAAGCGACATGTCATTCCGGCCTCCGAGCCGGAATCTCCATTCAAAACTTTAAACGCAGACTCATCTGAGCCTGCGTTTTTTTAATTCCCAATTTTGCATCACTTTTTATTAGCGTCTTCGCATCCACTAAGATGCAGCAATTTATCAGTAATTTGCTCGGATGTCATATATTTCTGAACAAATTTGTCATCATCTTCAATGCATCTGGGACGAATCATCAAATCTTCTTCAGCAAGCATCGTCGAGTTTTCTCCATTCTCTTCATACACGAGAACAGACCTTGAACCGTCAACCATTTCTATGAAAAATCCCATAAGATCTCTGCGATCAGGAACCACGCCAATGACATGACATGTTGTTGTTTCCTGGTTCGGAATAGATTTCAACAACAGTTCACGAGCGTCAGTACAAGGATCCTTTGCAAAAGACGAAACGATCAATACGATGCCCAAAAGCAAAATTATTATTCCAATAATCCAAGGCAGTCTGGATTTCTTTTCAGCAAGTTCTTCTGCAAACGGATTTTCTATAGGAGTATTTTTTTCAATCCCTTGGAGGTTTGTTTTAGAGTCTGTGGAGATCTCAGTACTTGCTTGCAAATTTGAAGGAGATTCGTTTTTCGAAATTGGATTTGGCGTCTGTTTCTGGTTACAAGGAGTAGCAACATCCTTAAGAACAATCACTTCCTCGCCATTTCTAAAACACTGAACATCATCACCAGCTTTAGGATCAAAATCAAGCTCATCCACAGGAACATTCAAAACATCGCCACTACTTGATGCTACAGATGCAACACCATTCAATACACGTATAATTTTGAATGTATCCTTCGGATTATCCTGTGATTGGTCATTAGTCCCTGTTTTTGCTGGTACAAAATTTTTAGCAACAACAAGAATCTGTTCCCCATTCTTAAAGCAAAGGACTTCATCACCTGTTTTAGGCTCAAAATCTAATTCATTCACAGAAATGTTAAAAATGTCACCGCAATTTGACGCTACAGACGCAACACCATTTACAACTCGGATAATTTTATAATATGTTTCGTCTTTTACACAACGAACTGAAGAAAAAGAATCAGCGCATTCATTATCATCAAAGTCTATATCAACACAATCACTATCATGATACAAAATGATTGCTCCCGAATCAAACCATATACTAGATGTTTCACCTATGCCCTCGAAGGGATTTTCTTCTGGGTCATCATCGGCCAAGAAAAATCCTGCTGGAAGAGCTGAAAAACCAACAGAATCAAGATTTTTTTTACTTTGTCCTTCTTCACTTTGCCAACCACTTACAGATTTTAGTGATTTACCCGCAATAGACATGTCACCTACGGCATGGACCAAGCTTTCAATTTCATTACTTGAAGGTATATGCCAACCAGGGGGACATGCATTTTTCGCATCGCCAAACTTATAAAGTCTACCGTATTTTTTTGCATTTTCCTCGTCATTATCATAACACAAACTGTCTGTAGTTTTATAGCTCAAATTTTCAGCCAACCAGATGTGCGAACCAATCTCAACAGTCTCGTAAACTTTCCCATCGCGAGTGTCTGTCATAGAACCCTTAACAATCTGAGGCGGAAAGCCTTCTACTTGCTTAAAAATTATATTTTGTTCACCATTTTTGAAACATTGAACGATATCACCTTTTTGGGGGGCAAAATCAAGTTCCTTCACAGTAACATTGAAAAAAGTTCCATCGCTAGAAGCAATAGAAACAACGCCATTTAAAACGCGAATTATTTTGTAAGACATAAAAATATTCTCTTCCTTAGTTGTTTGATATGATACAATTTTTTGTTTCGACCCCCATCCAGTCACCGCCATCCACAATTGTACACTCAACTCTAATACGCATACCCTTATTTAGTTTGGCAATCTTATCTTTCTGGTTTCTTTTCATGGAAGCAGGAATACTACTTGGGAACCATCTACCACATTCTTCAATATTAACTATCATATTATATCCTCCATAAGTTCCGTCAATATCCCCAACACAGCCACTAATCCCTATTCGTTTGCCATTATATTTTTTTCCTGCTCGAATTTCATGTTGAACAAATTCATTATGCAATTCCGTAATCGACACATTCATCTCAACCTTTGCTGGTTCACTGCATTGTTTTATAAGAAACATCACTGCTATGATAGGAATAGCAATACATAATCCAGTCAAGATGCGTTTTCCTACAGAAGGAAACTCATACCCACAATTAGGGCAACTTTTAGAAAATTCGTAACAAGAATTATAGCATTTGGGACATACTATTTGGAGACATTGAAGAATTGGATTATTTGCCCCATTTGTTGTTTTTGCGACGTTATGAGATTCCTCGTTACCTTCCGAAAGCGTAGATTCATTTCCATTGTTAATCTTGGTGATTATCTTAGCTTCACCATTGCCAAACACGTTAACTTGGTCTCCAACTGACGGTGTAAAATCAAGCTCACTTATACTAATATCAAAGAAGGTTCCATTATTCAATCCGACAGAAACAACACTATCTGTAATTTTTATAATTGTCCCCTGATTTTTAGCCATAAATTAATCCTCTATAGATATTCCGATTTTTTTCCAGACTCTTCCGTCAAATAATCAAATAGCATCGGACCTAACATAAGTAGACTCGTACCTAACATAAGACAGAACGGTATGCCAAACATGTAAGAAAGACCAAGTTCTTCAACTATAAAATTGCGAAGATCTTCAGATAAAAGAAGGAGAACAATATAAGCAAGCGTAGCTAATCCAAACACCCCACCCAACAAGCAAAAAACATCCAAGTTTTTTCCCGTATTCAATTCTGAATGTTCTTCAATTCCAAAATTGAATACATTTCCATTAGGGTTAAATGTATTGTTGATATTGGTATTTAAAGAATTTTGTATAGGTTTAACAGCAGCAACGTCTGCCTTTTTCTCTTCAACGACATTTACCTTGGTCACAATCACAAGGTCTCCGCTGGAAAACACAGAAACATCATCACCGATTTTTGGCGTAAAATCCAATTCTTTTCTGCTGACATCAAAGAAGGAGCCATCTTCCATTCCGATAGAAGCTTTATCATCGGAAACTTTTATAATTGTTGCTTTTTTTTGAGCCATAAATATTTCCTCAATTATGTTTACTCACCCCACTCGTCTGAAACCCGTTTCCAGACCTGATGAGGATAAGTGATTATGTTTGAATTCATTTTGCAAGCCTTAAGCGGGAAAAACATCGCATCCACGCCATAGCCATTTACATTCTTGCTAATTATTTCATTGAGTTCATATTGACCCAAGAAAACATATCTGTACTTGATGTTCTTTGCCCGTAAAACACCGACAATAAGACGTTTCGTTAA
>CAYYEN010000414.1:0-3561 GCA_964470795.1 uncultured Spirochaetaceae bacterium
ATCGAGTAAAACAATTAAAAACCTTTGCGGTAATCCTGATGCAGAAGCTTCAGCATATTCTTTAAAAGATTATGAGATTGCTTCCAACATAGGTGGATGGGAGGCCTTAGAAAACCTTCGCCATCGTTGTGATATTAGAGGAATTAGATTAGCTTCCGATATGGTACCAAACCATACCGGGATCGATGGTGCTTGGGTATTTGAACATCCTGAGTATTTCATCAGCCAAGACTTTGCACCGTTCCCGTCTTATACCTATAACGGTCCAGATTTATCTAAAGATCCTAACATTGAAGTCAAGATTGAAGATCACTATTACAATCGAACCGATGCCGCTGTCACCTTCCGTTGGAGAAATAGAAATACTAACGAAACTCGTTATATTTTCCATGGTAATGATGGCACAACGATGCCTTGGAATGATACAGCACAGCTCGATTATCTCAATGCAGAGACTCGAGAGGCTGTTATTCAGAAGATTTTGCATGTTGCAAGAAACTTCCATATTATCAGATTTGATGCTGCAATGACCTTAGCAAAACGACATATTCAACGCCTTTGGTATCCAAAGCCGGGTACCGGTGGAGATATTGCAGGTCGTGCAATTCATGCAATTCCAGATAACGAATTCAACGCCTTAATTCCTCAAGAATTCTGGAGAGAAGTAGTAGATAGAGTTGCGCAAGAAGTGCCAGATACTCTCTTACTTGCTGAAGCATTTTGGATGATGGAAGGATATTTTGTTAGAACACTCGGCATGCACCGTGTTTATAACAGTGCTTTCATGAATATGCTTAAGAACCAAGAAAACCAAAAATACCGAATGGCAATTAAGAATACCTTAGTGTTTGAACCTGAAATCTTAAAGCGTTATGTCAACTTTATGAATAATCCAGATGAAGAAACCGCTATTACTCAATTTGGTGATGGTTTTAGATATTTCAGTATTTGTACTATCTTATCAACTCTTCCTGGACTTCCAATGTTTGGTCATGGTCAAATTGAAGGCTTTAAAGAAAAATATGGCATGGAATATAAACGTGCTTACTGGAATGAGACCCCTAATGATTGGATTGTTGAACAACATGCTAAAAAGATTTTCCCATTGCTTAAGAAGCGTTATTTATTCTCAGGAGTAGAACACTTCAATATTTATGATGCTTATAATAATGGAGCTGTAGAAGAATCTATCTTTGCTTATGCAAACGGAACAGATGCTGAAAAGACTTTAGTTTTGGTAAACAACCAATATGAAAGAACCTATGGTAGAATTAAAACTTCAGCTCCAAAGCTTAAGAAGAATGGTGAAGATTCTACTCAAGTGACTGTATCGCTTGCAGAAAACCTAGGTCTTTCCTTTGGTGGCAGAAAGTTTGTCATTTATGAGAGTTTCTCCTCAGGTTTAACTCATTTGATGCCTTCCATTAAACTCTTTGAAGAAGGTTTCGAATTCACCCTTGATGGTTATGATTCAATGGTAATTTGGAATATTCGTGAAGTTGAAGATATCGATGGTAATTTCGATAAGTTATACAACTTAATTGGCAACTCCGGTGTTAGAGATATCAACAAAGCAATTTCTCTTTTAAGATTAAAACCCCTTTATAAGTTAATTGATAACTTTAGAAGTGATTCCTTTATTAAAGAAATTACTGCTATCGTTGCAGGAAAAGCAAAATCTCAAAATGAAAAGAGCTTACTTTTAACTATTGCAGAATGCTATACCAGACTTTATGCAAGTTTCGATTCTCTCTCAGAGCCTATTAAAGCTCAGCTATTAAGAGAGCCTAGAGAGATTCAAGCTAAAGAGATGATTAAAGAAATTAAACAGCTTTCTGCGATCTTCTCCCAAAAAGCTGAAGACAAAGTTTTTGTAAACTATGCGGGACTCGCAGAAGCTTTACCTTTACTTCTTGCTATCTCAATTGTAATTAAGCCTTTTATTGAGGATGATAGTACCGTTTTAGAAGCTGCAACCTTGTCAGATAAACTCTTACTCGATTCCTTCTATGAGAACTGGGGTAAAGATTTAGAATTGAGTGAAAACGAGCTAAAGCGAATTGTTCACTCTGCTGCTATTTTTGAAACCGTTGGAAAGTTGGTAGACCTAGAGCTCTCTACTGATCCAATTGATATTCTTACCGATATCTTTGATAACAAAGTTTGTAAAGATTATGTCAATGCAAATGAATATCAAGGTACTGTTTGGTATAACAAGGAATCAATGCAGCAAACAATTTTAATTTCTGCCTTGTCTATTTCAATTTTTAATGAGAATAAAGATAAGTTTAATGCAGCCGAATTTGTGGCTACGCTCTTAAAAGCGGAAGCAAAAGCGGAATACAAATTAAATAAGCTTATCAAATAAAGGGTAAAAGAGAGATGTCAAAATTATTTTGGCATCTCTTTTATTCGTTTCGTTGACTATAATAATTAGTTGCGTTAATCTTTTAGTAATATGAAAACATGGATTCTATATTTAGCCTCTTTGTTGATGGCTTTTTCAACAACTTTAATATTTGGCGATTCAGCTACAGCTTTATCGATCTTCCAAACGTTGTCTTCCTTCGTGCTCCAAATTGGTTCACTTATTTATATACCACTACTATTTATAGGAGTAGCTTCTGGAATTGCTTCGCTAAGAAGAGATTCTTTAACCTCCAAAGTACATACAAGTGCAATATTATGGATTCTGTTTACCACTGTTATTTTACCTCTAATTGCAGTTAGTATTTACTATTTTTACCCAACCAAATTTCCAGTAAGCTCTACAGCAGGTTCTCAATCGATACAAGAATCTATATTTGCAGTTGCTTCCTCCTCCTCAGTTTCAGCGTTATCGGGTAATCCTTTTTATACTTTTGCAGTTTCCTCAACCTTCTTATTACCAATTTTAGTATTAGCTTGGTTGTTCGGTTATGCTTTAAAACCTAATGTAGATGTTATCAAACCAGCTTATGCTGTGTTTAATTCACTTTCTGAAGTGATGTTTAGAATTTCACATTACTTTTCTGTTTTTGGATACTTTTTAGTTTACATCCTAGCAACTAAGTTTTTCCTTTCTCTCTATAATGAAAAAACTATATTTGTATCACCTATTTTCATGATTACAATTTTAGCAATCGTAGTTGCAATTGATTTAATTATCTTACCTCTTATTTATTTGATAATCACGAGACATAATCCTTATAAGCTTTTATATAGAACTTTAGCAGTATCAATTGCTTCCTTAGTTGGGGCAAATGCAAACTATACTTCCCCATTAATTGAATCTATCTCTCGCCATAACTTAGGAGTCCAAAAGCGCATTTCAGCCTCTCTGACTCCGTTATTTGCAATCTTTTCAAAAGCGGGTTCCGCTACTATGGCGTCCATTGCTTTAGCCTCAATTATTTATGCAACAACAGGAGAATTACCAACCTTTAAGATTCTTGCAATAATTGCACTCCTTTCTTCCCTTTCTGCTTTTGCTTCAAGCTCAGCAATGGGATTTGAAATCTCTTTTATCCTATTCTGCGTGATGAAGCTGGGTAAAATTACCTTATATGGTGCTGAGATGAC
>CAYYEN010000415.1:0-3546 GCA_964470795.1 uncultured Spirochaetaceae bacterium
TTTTTAGATATCACCGCAACAGTTGAAAAGCGTAAGACTTTAGCCTCCTTAGTTGAACAAATTGCTCTAAATATAAACATTCCTTTTACTGTAGGTGGTGGTATTAAAACACTAGAAGATGCTTCTCGCCTAATTGATGCAGGGGCAGATAAGCTTTCGATAAACTCAAGTGCTATAGAAAATCCTAAGCTAATTGAAACACTCGCAACCCGTTTTGGCTCTCAAGCGGTAGTACTTGCTGTGGATGCGCGCTGTGTTGATAACAAATGGCTAGTTTATAAGCATGGCGGTAGAACTGCAACTTCTCTCAAGGTTCTAGATTGGGCTTTAGAGGGGCAGGAGAGAGGCGCTGGAGAAATTTTATTGACTAGTATGAATAATGATGGTACAAAAAACGGATTTGCGTTAGAATTGACAAATCAAGTTAGTTCAAAGCTTTCAATTCCTGTTATTGCTTCAGGCGGTGCAGGTAAGATGGAGGACTTTTTAGAGGTTTTTACTAAAGGAAAGGCGGATGCAGCCTTAGCTGCTTCAATTTTTCACTTCCATGAGATTGACATATTTGAGTTAAAACGATATCTACATAGTAATAACATACCTGTAAGACTTGTTTGAGGAGAGAGATATGACTGTAATTGATTTTGAAAAAGGAGATGGACTTGTTCCAACTATTGTACAAGATGCAGTAACGCACCGAGTATTGATGCTTGGATATATGAATGCTGAATCTTACCAACTTACCTTAGATCGAGGTTATGTGACTTTTTGGTCACGTTCTCGTAAGCGTATTTGGACTAAGGGTGAGACTAGTGGCAATTTCCTACAATTGAGAGAAATTAAAGTGGATTGCGATGGTGATACTCTCCTTGTTAAAGCAATTCCTTCAGGTCCTGTTTGTCATACCGGCTCCGATACTTGTTTTGGTGAAGATAATCAACCGTCTGAAATGACTAATTCCGAATTCTTATTTTATTTAGAGGATGTTATCTCCGACAGAAGAAATAACCCAATTGAAGGTTCTTACACTAACCATTTATTCTCTAGAGGTCTTAATAAGATTGCTCAAAAAGTTGGAGAAGAAGCAGTAGAGCTTGTAATAGAATCTAAAGATAACAACAAAGACTTGTTCTTAGGCGAAGCTGCAGACTTGATTTACCACTTTTTGGTATTGCTAGCACAAAAAGATTGCAAACTTTCTGAAGTTGTTGATGTTTTAAAAGGCCGTCACTCAAGATAAAATCATAAAAATTATGAATTAGAATAGGGGAAAGTTAACGCTTTCCTCTTATTTTTTAACGTAATGACTTAAGTTTTATACTTAAAACCTAATAAATGTCACATGTTCAGTGCCTTTTAAGCTAAAAATGGCTTAAATTAAGAATTTTTAATATTTTTACAAAAAACACTTGCCATAAGTAAAAAGAACTTGTATAGTAAGAGCATAAGGAATCAAAAAAATGAAAAAAATTATTTTATCTGTACTTTTAATTAGCGTTTTATCACTCTCACTCTTTGCTGTAGAACCAGCTAACTTAGCACTCAAAACTGCAATCAATTCTGATGTTTCCATTATGTTTACATCTGATGCTGCTGGTAAAACTGCTATTACTGAAAAGAACGTAAACAATGATGCAGCTGCTGTGGTTTATGTAAGTTATACATCTAATGCTAAATCTAGAGCTTCTGTTTCTCTCTCCGCTACTAAGATTGCATCCCCTACTGTTGCATCAAAAATTGGTTATACAATTGCAGTTAACGGTGCAGGTGCTGTTGGCTTCACAAATGATGCTCTTAACATTACTGACTTATTTGCAACAAAAGATCTTACTGCTAAAACAACTGAAGTTAAGACACTTTCAATTGATTTAGATGATGCTAACGTTGCTGATGCACTTTCTGCTACTGACTATGTTGGTACTGTTACAGTAACTGTTGCTGCTAACTAATTACTTAAATAGATAAAATTTAAAATATATGTCCAAGCTTTTAGTTAGCTTGGATTTTTTTTGCGTCTTTAGAACCTTAAAGTTTTATAAGTTAACTATCTACTGTTAGCTTTTTTTATTACAAGCAAGTCTCTAAATTAAGAAGCTTGAATACAAGTTATTTCTTGTAATTTATTCTCTAAATAAAAAAACATCTCTTAAGCTCAATATTAATCCTTATAAGAAATTTAGGAGTTATAGGATGGAGAATTATAGGTTTTTATATACTATTGGTATCATGTTTCATTTATTAACCTAAATATGGGATAGATGTCATAAGAATAGGGTAAAAATGGTTAAAAAACGTCCAAATATTTGGATTAAATTAAAATCAAAGAAAACACTTGCCATAAGTTAATATATGTTATATCTTATGACTATAAGAAGGATTTTAACACTATGAAGAAAATAATTATATCTGTATTTTTGATTTGTATTATCTCCCTTTCTCTATATGCAGCTGAGCCGGTAGCTTTAAACCTTAACACCAGCATAGCAGAAGAACTTGTATTGAAGTTTACTAGTGATGAAAAGGGTCAAAATACCATAACAGAAAAACTAGTTGGAAAAGAGCCTGTGGTTTTTTATGCTAGTTGTACCTCTAATAAAAAAGACATTCCTGGTATTGGAATTACTATAACTAAAATAAAGTCTGATAAGGTTGCTTCTAAAATCAGTTACTCAGTTCAAATTGATGGTGGCTTTAAATTAGACTTAGATAAAAACATAAATAATGATGGATATGATGCTGCGCAATTGATAGCGCCTCAAAGCGTCAATACTAAGACAACTATTGTAAAGAAACTTACTCTAGATGTAGATGATGAAACTTATGATAATGCAGTTTCTGCAGATGATTATCAAGGGCTTATCACAATACACGTTGTTCAAAAATAGTAGTAGCTTGAAAGTGTAGATAGTCCATGTCTTAAAGGCTTTGATTTTTTTTGATTAATAATTGTGAAGTTAGTAATTAATTAACTAGATAAATGACACAAGATAATATTTTTTGACGTTAGAAACCTATTATAAAGCTAAAATAGGTTAGTTAACCTTACTTTTGGTGATTATTAGTTGACATAAGTGTTAGAGTATCTTATGGTATAAATGTCAGGAAATAGGAAAATGAAAAAAATAGCATCACTTCTCTTAGTATTTTTAGTTAGCTTTAGTTTGTTTGCAGTGCCTTCGAGTTCTTTGGCTCTTGTTACAGCAATTGATCAAGCCAATATTATCTATTTTGATGATGGAACTAATTCTATTACTGAAGTTAACTTTACCTCAACTAATACTGCGGCCATTAGTGTTGCGTTATGGACTAACAAAGCTATATCTTCAACTGTAAAACTTCCTCAAGTTAGATTAGAAGCAACTCCTATGGTTCATGACACAGTTACTTCTTCCTTTATTCAATATAGTGTTAAAGGTACTACTGTAACTAATTCTATAGTAACTATTACTGAAGATTTATATGCTGGATCAATTATGAATGCAGCAACTGCTGCTCATACCTATTATGCAGATTTGGTAATTGATTTAGATGCACAAATCAAAGCTGATG
>CAYYEN010000416.1:0-2361 GCA_964470795.1 uncultured Spirochaetaceae bacterium
AAAGCTCAAGTGTAAACAAAAAATATATTAAATAGCACCAACAGAAACTGTCAATGTCGCTATGTAATCACCAGCAGCTAATTCCTTCTCTAGCCAAGTAAACGTATAGGTTCCAACTTTCATATCATTGATTAAGGAAGTAGATACTACAGTTACATCCAAAGAAGCAGAAGGTGTATCAGTTAAGGTGGTACCGGTAACAGTTATTTCTTGCGTAGGAGAAGCAACAACTTTTGCACTTATTGGATTCACATTAACTAAATCCTCAGCTGCAACTTGTCGTTTCCAAGGACTAGCTTCGATAGTAAGACGGTGTTTACCAACTGTACTATCATTTCCTATTCCTTCATTTCCATTATAATACGCAATTAAATCAACTGTACCACCAGAGTAAGGAGTTCCATCGGCTAAAGTAATAGTATTGTTTTCACCTATTGAATTTATTCCTGATGTTCTAAAGTAGAAAAAGAAAGATCCACCTCCTAGACTCGGAGTATCCTTATCGGGAGTTATTACACCATGCCCAGCATTAACTTGGGAGGAAAGCACTACGCTTGAACTAGTGTTAACAGCAAAGCTGAAACCTATACAAACTAATACTAATGTAATTATTAAAATTATCTTTTTCATTTTCTCGTTACCTTTATTTATAATAATAAGATTGTCAACATATGTCAATATATAAATAATATATTAATGTTTATTTTAATTTTAAACTTTATTTTTATTTTATTTACTTATTGGGTAAATACTTATACTATTTTAACCTTTGGCACAAGTTAGCTTTTGACAGAATTGTTTCTCTACATTATAGTAATAGCATGGCAAACAGTAGAAGAGACAAAGCAGATTCATATACGCAAAAAGCGCACAAAGAGGGATATCCCGCAAGATCGGTTTATAAACTAGAAGAGATTAACAACGCACATAAGCTAATTAAGCCTGGCGACAGCGTTTTAGATGTAGGAGCCGCTCCCGGCTCTTGGACCTTATTCACTCATCGCGAGCTCATAAAAGGTAATGGAAAGATTGTTTCAATCGACCTTAATCCTCTATCCTTACAGCCAATGCCTCCAACTGTTACAGAAATTGTAGGAGATGCTTTTAGTAAAGAAAACAGAGCACGTTTAGTAGAGCTAGGCCCTTATGATTGCATCATCTCCGATGCAGCTCCAATGACTACCGGCATTCGTACAGTCGATACCACTAGATCTGAATTTCTAGCAGAGCAAGTAGTACTTCTTTCAGAAGAACAACTTAAAGTTCATGGCAATTTAGTTATTAAGATTTTCCAAGGTGGTGGGCAAGAACAAGTCCTAAAGACTATGAGAGGTCTATTTACAAAAGCAAAGGCCTTCAAACCGAAGGCCTGCAGAGATGACAGCTTTGAAATCTACCTAATTGGCTTAGACAAAAAATGATTAAGCTTTTGGGGTGCTCAGGATATTGATATCAAGCTTGTTAAAGGGCACTTCAATACCATTCTTTTTAAGAGTAACTAGAATATCTTGTTGGAATCTCCAGTAAACACTCCAATAGTTTTCTGGCACAACCCAAGGGCGCGCGATAATATTTACACGAGAATCGGCTAATGCAGAGACTTCAACAGTCGGCAGTGGATTCGGTAGCGTTTCTGGGTAGCTCATTAAAAGATCCATAACAAGTTTCTTTACTTTCTCATAATCTGAACCATAGGCAACCGGTACTACCATATCTACTCTTCGCATTGTGGTATAAGAATAGTTGGTTATAACCGAACCCCAAACCAATTTATTAGCCATTGTAATCTTTTTATTATCAGGAGTGGTAAGTGTAACACTCATCATATCCATCGCTTGAATGGAACCTGAAGTGGAGCCAATATCAACATAATCCCCTATTCTAAACGGATTGTTGATAGCGAGCATCATGCCAGAAAATAGAGAAGCAATCGATTCTTGAAGGGCAAAGCCTAAAACTACACCAGTAACTCCAAGCCCCGCGATAATAGGTTTTAAATTAATACCCCAAACAGACATTACCGACATTACGGCAATTACCCAAAAAATAACAGAAAGGACTTTGATTAAAAACTGGCACATCAAATTGGTAAACTTAACATGACGAGCACTTGCAGTTTTTAAAGCTTTCTTAACAATACGATTAATAACACGAATTGCAATAATAATCAGTATTGAGGCACCTATACGAATTAATATATCTGTTAAAGATACCGCTGTTTCTTGAAAGAGATCTGCTAGGGAAGACATATTTGACTCCTATAAAGCAAAGGGAGAATATCTCATCTCCCTTCTTAATTTACTTAACTATAAGCCTTAACCTAATAAAAGTGCAAGATTCTTTGTAAAGGTTATAGGATCC
>CAYYEN010000416.1:2371-3546 GCA_964470795.1 uncultured Spirochaetaceae bacterium
CGTATTCCATCTTTTTATAAACGCAGAAACGAGCAATTAAGGCTTGGTCTAACAAGACAGAGGAAAGACGTGCAACAAAATCTGTATCTTCACTGTTTTCAAGTTTTGCAATAACAGGGCTATTAGCGTTGATCTCGAGAATAGGTAAAATCTCTGGCATCTCTTGACCACCACCCATTTGTTGCAAGATCTTCTGCATTTGTGCGCTTGGATCATTTTCATCTGCAACTACTACTGCAGGAGAATCGGTTAGACGTGTTGAAACTATTACATCTTTTACTTTGCCCTCTAGTACTTTTTTAATCTTCTCAGCAAGAGGCTTTTTCTCTTCAACAACTTTCTTCTCCTCATCAGTCTTTAAGTCATCTAAAGCATTTGACTTGTTAATTGCCTTAAGAGGTAACTCTGCATAGGTTGGAATTGAAGAAACAACGATTTCATCAATATCATCACCCATGATAAGAACTTCCAAGCCTTTTGCTTTGTAAGTTTGAAGAAGTGGGCTATTTCTAAGTACTTCTTCTTTACCACCAGCAAGATAGTAAATAGCTTTTTGATCAGCTACCATTCTTTCTTTATATTGAGCAAGGGATACATAACCCTCTTGTGAAGAACTCTTATAACGGATGAGCTCTAAGAGACTATCTCTATTAGCATAATCTGAATACAAACCTTCCTTTAAAGGACGATTGTATTGAGAAATGAACTTATCATAAAGCTCAGGATTCTGGTCAGCCATCTTCTTAAATTCAGTCAAGAGTTTCTTAACAGAACCGTTTCTAATAGCACTCATAATCTTATTCTCTTGAAGAATTTCTCTTGATACGTTCAAAGGTAAATCTTCACTATCAATAACACCACGAACAAAACGTAAGTAAGCTGGTAACAATTCCTTATCATCATCAGTGATATAAACACGCTTGACATAAAGCTTAACCCCTGGACGATAATCAGCCATATACATATCAAAAGGAGCTTTTGCTGGAATATAGAACAAAGTAGTATATTCAGTTGCACCTTCAGCGTGGTTGTGCAAATAGAAAAGAGGCTCTTCTGCATCATTGAAACTGTTCTTATAAAAGTCTTTGTATTCTTGCTCTGTAATTTCAGCTTTGTTACGTCTCCAAAGCGCAGTAGAACTATTTATTTGTTCAACTTTGTGCTCGGTAATATAA
>CAYYEN010000417.1:0-3529 GCA_964470795.1 uncultured Spirochaetaceae bacterium
AGAAAGCTTTTCTTTTTCAATTATCGATATGGCTTCGGAATCTGAAAAAGCACAAAAGATAGTAAAATCATCCTTAAAGATAGTCTCTAAGTATTTTGATTTCTCATCAACATTATCAACTATGAGCATTACTCTCTTACTTGGCATACATTTCCTCAATTGCTATATAAGGGCGAATGTAATCAGACTCAAAGTAAACAGAAGAAATGATAATTCAGTAAAGTTTTTTTACTTCTCGTTAGACAACAAAACAATTTTTTTGTTTAGTTTAACACTTAACTATGAATTGACTATCTTTTTTTTCAAAAATATCAAATTTATTCTATTCTTTTGTCTTTTCCTCAACAATTTGTATTATTGCCTCTCGCTTTGTAATTTCATCTAGTAGCGCCTTATATAAAACAGTTGCGGTTATAGGCTTTGCAATGTGAGCATTCATGCCAGCTTCTAAACTTTTCTTAACATCTTCAGCAAATGCATTAGCACTAACTGCAATTATTGGAACTTTTTTAGCATCCTCTCTCTTTAGACAGCGTATTGCTTTAGCAGCTTCTATTCCGTCCATTATAGGCATTCTAATATCCATAATAATTGCATCAAATTCATTGATAGCAGATGCTTCAAATTGCTGTTTGCCTATTAATCCATTAGCAGCCTTTACAACTGTAACGCCTACTTTATTAAGAATCTTTGTCATAATTTGAACGTTTAATGGATGGTCCTCACAAAGTAGTACTTTCTTATCAGCTAGCGCTTTAGTGTCGAAAGTGGTTGCTTTCTCACCGCGAAAGTTTTCAATTCTTTCAAAGTTTAAATAGAGTACAAACTCTGTCCCTTTTCCTTTTTCGCTCTTGACGCTAATTCGTCCACCAATTAAATCGACTAAACTTTTAACAATTGCTAAGCCTAAACCGGAACCATTATTGAAAGTAGTGGCTTCATTGTGTTCTTGAGTGTAAGGCTCAAAGAGCTTAGGTAAGAATTCAGAGCTAATACCAATGCCATTATCTTTAATAGTCATCTTATCATAGGCGATACCCTCTTTACGCTCTAAGCATTCAAGAGTGAAATCGACTCTGCCACCATAGGAAGTAAATTTAATCGCATTCGATAACAAGTTTAAAAAGATTTGCTGTAAGCGAAGCCAATCTGTCTTGATATAGCATAAATCTATATTAATGGTTTTAACATTGATAGTAATATTCTTCTTTTCAGCATTCAATTTGGCAATTAAAAGAACAGAATTGAGCAATTCTTTTGCATCCACTACTTCATAGTTGATCTTTAAGGTACCTTGCTCTATTTTGTTTACATCCAAGGTATCATTAATTAAGGAGAGTAAATATTTACCTGCTTGCTTTGCTTGAGTGATATTATCCTTCACTTCGCCTGTTAGCTCGTTATCCTCTAAAGTTAAATCGAGTAGTCCTAAGATTCCATTCATGGGTGTTCTCATATCATGACTCATACGTGATAAGAATTTAGATTTTGCCTGGTTCGCAGCCTCTAGTTGCAAATTCTTTTCTTTAAGAGTGTTGGCTTGTTTTATAGTCAGTTTATTTAGATAAAATAAAATAATTATGATTATTACTAGCAATAGAACTGAAAGTATTATAAAGGTAGCCTCAATTGGCTTGTTAAGGATTATATTCTTAAGGGAAAATTGCTCATGATAAGAATTCATATTTAAGGCATAAAAATTATCTAATTCCGTTGGAGTAATAGCACTTATTGCCTTATTTAGAATACTTTTCAAGATTTCAGGCTTATCCGTAGAAATGCCAAGGTAGATTGGTATTGTAATGTATAGGCCTGGTATAATCGTCAGTTTGGAATCGAGGTGATACTTAGAATAGCTTTGAAGTAGTAGGGTTTCAACTAAAGCGATGTCGACCTTATCCTCTAAGACTAAAGCAAGGCATTCGCTAGTGTCCTTTGCGGTAACGATATTCCAGTTCGGGTAGTTAACCTCTAAATACCGCTTAAGTCCTATAAAAGAGGACTTTATAGCAACTGTTAAATCATCTTCTCCACGAGTCGCTCTCCCTTCTTTAGTAGCTACCGAATACCTTTCATAAGTATAACGTGTGGAGGGCTCTACATTATAATCTTGAGTAATGCTCTTATCGATAAATACCCCGCTTATTGCATCGGTTTTTCCCTCTTTTACCAGATTCCATGAGTCTCTTAAAGAGGAGGTATAAACATAGTTGAAAGTAAGGCCACTCTTTTTTGAGATTAAATCGAGTATCTCAATATTAACACCCTTAAATTTCTTCTCTTTTGTATCATACCATTCAAAGGGATAGTTGTTGATATCACAAACAATATTTACTTGAGCTAAAGATTTTGCATATTCCGTCTCTTCTCTTGTATAGCTTTTAACTATGGAATAACTGTAATATTTTTCTATTAAGGTCGCTGAAAAATAAGGATTTTCTAAATTAATTCGATAAAGTGCATCGTTAAGCTCTCTCAGTAACTGAGTATTATTCTTATTAGTCATAAAATAGGCTGGCATATAATCAAACTTGGCAAGTAACTTTTGATTCTCTGTAATACTTAAGTTGCCATTAACTATCGCCTCCACTTCCCCTTTTGCGAGTGCCCTATTAAGTTTAATTGAGGAGTTGTAATACTTCACGCTATAGGTAAAGTTATTCTCTTTTGCATACTGCTCAAAAAATATATTTAAGCTGTTATCGATAATCATTCCCACGGTAATATTATCATAGCTTGCAGGATCTTCAAAAAAGAAGGTAGTATTATCCTGTTTTGTTAGTAAGGCGGCATAATCGATACAACAACTAACAGAGCTAAAAGCAAACTCTTTGGCTCGCTCCTCTGTGTGTTCAGCTGGGAGAAGTAAATCTATTTTACCCTCTCTTAGATAGTCTAGACATTCACTCCAAGTTCCCGGAATATATTCATACTTCCAGGAAGTATATTTAGCAATTTCATCAAGGTAATCAGCACCATAACCGTAGATATTACCCTTATCATCAAATTCTAAGAAATTCTCAATATCAACACAACCAACTCTTACAATTTTTTCCTCGTCACTCTTAAAGCTACATAGCAACAATATATTAAGTAGTATCAGGATGGTTAGAAGTAGTTTAAGACCAACTTTTTTCATTCCACTTGAGCTCCTATTAATCTATTTAAGGTCGAATATAACAATTTTGACTCTACCGGTTTGGCTAAATGAGCATTCATTCCCACTTCTTTGCTCTTTTCAACATCATCGTCAAACGCATTTGCAGTCATGGCAACTATTGGAATGCTCTTTGCATCCTCTCTCTTAAGAGAGCGAATTGCTTTAGTTGCTTCTAAACCATTGAGTAAAGGCATTCTAATATCCATTAAGATTAAATCGAAGGTATGGGGTTGAGATTTACTAAAGATATCAAACGCTTCTTGTCCGTTGAACGCGGTAGTTACTACCATACCCTTACGCTCTAAAAGCTTTTGAGCAATTTGAGAGTTTAAAGGATGGTCTTCACATAGTAAGATATGGCGGCCCTTT
>CAYYEN010000418.1:0-3529 GCA_964470795.1 uncultured Spirochaetaceae bacterium
TATCCCATCTAATTGCTCTAAAGCTTTCAAGAGTATAGGACGCAAAATAAGACGCCACTACTCGATTAAAACAGCCATGGCAGACTATCAGAGTATTTTCATCGTTTACCTTTTCTTTCAACTCAGAAAGAAAAGAATACGCTCTAACTGCAACATCTAGCAAAGATTCTCCCGTCTCATATCTGCAAAAAGGACTAGTAAGTAACTTTTGAAATTCAGGGTCTTTGTAGTATTTACCTTCATAAATTCCAAAGTTCTGTTCATGAAGTCGTTCATCAACAATTGCTTTTAAGCCTAAAGCGCGCTCAGCATAGGAAGCAGTAACTCTTGCTCGACCAAGGTTTGAAACAAAGATATGTTTAATTTGGTTCATCTCTTTATCACGAATTAAGGCCTCCGCTAAAGTTTCAGCTTGCTTAAGACCAGCCTCCGAAAGTGGAATATCAGTAATTCCACAAGTTTTCTCTTCTACATTCCAACAGGATTGACCATGTCTAGTTACAAATAATTTCATAGTAATCATTATAAGTAAAAACTCTGAGATTTCAACTCTTAATAATCATTCCTAAATATGTTAACAATTTGTCAAATATCTCGCTTTTCAAAGGTTTAATTACAGCTACTTATCAAATAATTGACAATATATTGTCAATTTTATAATAAATACGTTAAATATTTAACATTTTAATCTTTTTAAGAATATACTCATTTTCGTGAAAGGAAAAAACTTCTGGAAAAAGATTGAAACTGCAAAGGGTTTAGGGTACAACGTTTCTGAATTTGCCAGAGAGATTGTAGTAAATAGGTCAACCCTAAATTATTGGATAAAAAAAGGAATTCTTCCACCTGCCGATGTTGCCTATCACATTGCTATTGTTATTGGCGATGACTTAGGCTATCTATTAAATGATGTAGATCCTGAGGAAGAAACTCCAATTAATAAATTGGTCCATGCTTGTATTCATGAATTAAACGATATGGATAAACCCAAGTTGCTTGCAGTCTTACCTGTATTAAAATCTATCAGCAACTCAGAAGCTAATATCTTTGAAACTCCAGATTTACTAGATTAACTTATTATATAACAGGGTAATTATTGGAGCTATTAGTAAAGAAGGAAGGAAATTACTAGTCTTACTCTTCTTTATATCTAAAAGCGATAAAGCGATTAAAATCAAGATAAAGCCACCTACACTTGCAATTGCATTAATACCAGCCTCCCCTAAAATTGGGGATAGATAACTTGAAGTGAGTGTGAAGAAACCTTGATATACTAGGATAGTTAAAGCGGATAAGAAGACGCCTTTTCCGTAGATAGCCGCAAATACGATTGCCATAAAGCCATCCATTACAGATTTTGTGTAGATTAGATTAAAGTCCCCAATTGTTCCCGCTTGAATAGACCCAACAATACTCATCGCGCCTGAACAAAACAGCAAGGAAGAGTTTAAAAAGCCGTTTGCAAAACTGTTATCAGTCCCTTTCTTATCACAAAGAGCTCCTAGTTTTAAGACTTGGTCTTCAAGCTTTATTGCATAGCCTAAAAGGCCACCAAGAATTAAAGAAAAGAGCAGTATTAAAATATTATCATACTCTAAGGCCATTTGGAGGCCTAATACTAAAGTTACAAGGCCTGCAGAGGTCATAATAACCTTTTTAAAATTGTCAGATAGTTTTGTCCCTATCAATAAGCCTAATAAGGCACCGAGAATTACTGCTAATGAATTAATAATTGTTGCAAACATAATAAAAGAGTATACTGAAACAAAGGAAGAAAATAAATGACTGTAATAATATTAGCTGCAGGTTTTTCATCAAGAATGGAAGGCAAAAATAAAATGCTTCTTCCTTTTCATAATCTTCCGTTGATAATCTCTACAATTAACAACGCAAAACAATACTGTCCTAATATTATAGTAGTGCTAGGTCATGAGGCAGATAGGATAAAAAGTATCCTTCCACCTTTTGTTAAAACCGTCTTTAATCCTAACTATGCGCAAGGTCAAGGCACCAGCCTTCAAGCCGGGCTTCAAGCAATCAATGATGACTGCATGATAGTTCCAGGAGATCTTCCACTCATCACCCCGTTTGATTACCAAAGAATCGAAAAAGCATTAGAGACCGCCCCCTGTGCTCGTCCCTCTTTTAATAATGTATATGGGCATCCTGTTGGAATACGCAATGAGTTAAGAGCGCAAATAGTGGAAGAAAAGATTCTTGATATTAAAAACTTTTTAAGTGAAAACGGGCTACAAATAACAATGGGAAGCCTCAATACCATTACAGATATCGACACTCCCCAAGCCTATTCAAAGCTTATTTCAAACTGAGACTAATCTCATTGTTCTTAATAGCACATACGATTTCTTTCTTCTCAAAGACTTGACCTGATAACATAACCTTTGCCAATTTGTTCTCAATCTCGTTTTGTATTGCTCTCCTAATTGGACGCGCACCAAACTGAGGATCAAAACCAACCTTAGCAATATAACTTACCACAGCCTCATCCCAAGTAAAATGATAAGACTTCTCTTCAAGACGACGTTTGAGAATCTCAAGCTGTAAGGAAACAATCTTAGCAACTTGCGCCTCTCCTAATGGATTAAAGACAACGATCTCATCAATTCTGTTGATAAACTCTGGTTTAAAGTGATGTTCAATTAAGGACAAGATTTGAGTCTTATCAACAGTCCCTGCCAAGATTTCTTCAGAGCCTAAGTTGCTAGTCATGATAATGATAGTATTAGTAAAGTCTACAACTCTACCTTGTCCATCAGTTAGACGGCCATCATCAAGCACTTGCAAAAGGATGTTAAAGACATCAGGATGTGCTTTTTCAATTTCATCAAAAAGTACTACCGAATAAGGTCGTCTTCTAACAACTTCAGTAAGTTGTCCTCCTTGATCGTAACCAACATATCCTGGAGGCGCTCCAATTAATCTTGAAACTGAATACTTTTCCATATACTCAGACATATCAATTCTAGTCAAAGCCTTCTCATCATCAAAGAGGAAAGAAGCTAGCTTTTTAGCAAGTAGTGTCTTACCTACCCCTGTCGGGCCAGCAAAGAGGAAGGAGCCAAGTGGACGATTAGGGTCCCCAATTCCTGTCTTATTACGTCTGATGGCGTTAGCAACCGCTTGTATGGCAACCTCTTGACCTATTACTTCCTTAGAAAGGGTATCTTCAAGGTTAAGATATTTATCCATTTCAGAACCTAACATCTTAGCAATGGGAACACCAGTCCAGCTAGAAACAATTCGAGCGATATCATCCTCGGTTACCTCTTCACGAAGCAATCGATTGTCTTTTTCTTGAAGTGCTACAAGCTTAGCCTCTTTATCAGCGATCTCCTTCTTAACAGAGGGTATCTTACCATATTTAATTTCAGCGGCCTTGTTTAAATCCCCACTTCTTTCAGCTAGTTGTTGCTCTGCTTCAAGACTTGCCAGTTCTCCTTTCTTTTCCTTCATACCTAAAATAGCATCCTTTTCATTCTGCCACTCTAAGTGCATTGCATCATGCTTA
>CAYYEN010000419.1:0-3513 GCA_964470795.1 uncultured Spirochaetaceae bacterium
CACCGACTAGTATACGCTTTCTTTCCATTCTCCGCCTCTTTTTATGATTATACTATATCTATCTAAATTTTGGGAAGAATCTTAATAAAAGAGATTAATTAAAAAGGCTATTTCATTGAATTTACAAGAAATAGCCTTTTATTGTTAGCCTTTAACAGCTCCTGCAGTAACACCTGCAATAAACTGTTTAGACATACAAAGATACATAACAAGAACAGGGATTGCTGAAAGAGTTAAGACAGCTAATACCTTAGACCAGTCTGTTTGATACTGACCAAACAATCTAGTTACTCCTAAAAGTAATGTTTTAGATTTCTCATCGTTGATAAAAATCAACGGGAACCATAAATCATTCCAAAAAGGTATTAAGTTATAAATAGCAACAGTCGATAATGCTGGGCGAACAAGTGGAAGCAATAATCTAAAAAGAATATGCATATGACTAGCTCCATCAAGCAGTCCTGCTTCTGTTAGTTCATAAGGTAGTTCTCTAAAAAACTCAGTTAGAATGAAGATACCAATAGGAATACCCATTGCCAAATATATTGGAATTAACGACCAGATGGTATTTAACAAACCCATACTTTTTATTATCTCTAACAATCTAATTGAAGCAATCTTAATAGGCAGCATCATACCAGCAATAATAAAGAAGAAGAGTAATCCTGAAGCTTTACCCTTCCAGTTTGCAAAAGCATAACTTGCCAAAACTGAAAAGAGTAGAACAAAGAATAAACTTATAATTACTACTGTAAAGGTATTTAAAAAGTATTGTAAAAAATTGCCATCATTGAAGACATCGACATAGTTTTTGAAGTTCCACTTAGAAGGAATCCAGAAAGGATTTGTATAAATGGTCAATCTTGTTTTAAAACTGTTGATAATCAAAACCCAAATTGGGAATAATACGATTACACACCAGATTATCATCACAAGGTGTGAAAAGATATTTCGATTAGCCCATTTCAAAGATTTAGTCTTTTTTTCCATTTCTTAGTCCCTCCCCTGTGTTAATTTGAGAGTTGGTACTACACCTATTAACAATACTATAAAGGTAATTGTAGCAATTGCCGCACCAAGTCCTGGATTAGGAATGCCTACCGGGTGTTGCCCAGCAATACCAACTCTATAGAAGAGGGTACCTATAATATCAGTGGCGTAGGAAGGTGCACCGTTAGCAGTCTCTGTCGCATAAACAATATCAAAGGCGTTGAAGTTATTTACAAAGGTAAGAATTGCGATCATACCAACAACAGGTCTAATCAATGGAAGCTTTACGTGCCAAAAAGTTTGCCAAGAATTAGCACCCTCTATTTGACAGCTTTCAAGACAATCGAGTGGAACGTTTCTAAGCGCGGCAACAAACATCATGGTTGGAATACCCATCCATTGCCAGCAAGAGATTAAAGAAACACAAGTAAGTGCGGTTTTAACATCTCCAAGCCAAGGTCGTGCAAGAGAGCCTAAGCCAAGCTGAGTTAAGATTTCTCCACACCAGACTGGGTTTAATAACAGTTTAAATAAATAACCGGTTACTAAGACTGCAAAAGTTGTTGGAATAAAGATAATAGTTTGGTAAAAATTTCTTCCCTGCATCTTTTCATTAGTTAAAATAACTGCAAATAAGATACCTAAGCAGTTTTGGAATATCATATGTATTAGAAAGAAATACCAGGTATGGCCAAAAGCGCCCCAATATCTTTCACTAATTGCATCGTCAGTAAAAAGCTTAATGTAATTCCCAAGACCCACAAATTCTCTGCCAGTTGCATGGCTCGTTGTATAAAAACTTAAACGTAAGGAATCGATGAGTGGAAAAGCCATAAATATCACATAAAAAAGTAAGGCTGGTAGTATGTATAGAAACCAGTACCACCAAGGCTTTGATAAAGAACTCTTTATTTTCATATATCCCCTTCACAAATTGTGTAGTTATTTGTATTTCAAAAATAAAAAGAATTATTTAAGAATTTAAAAACTTTAGGTTTAAAAATAAACAATGGTAGCGCTTTCACACTACCATCTTTAAATTTTAAGCCTTATTTATAAAGAGCATATACGCTATCAGCAGCTTGTTTAGCTGTGAATTCACCCTTCATAACTTTAATAACTGCTTGATCCATTGGAGAATAGAGGTTCATTAAAGCAGGCCATACAAATCTTGCATCTGTTTCTTTACCAGCATTTAAAGCTAAGAATTCATTTGCATGTACATCATCTAATTTGATATTGAACTTAATCATTGGGAAATATCCTACTGGTAAGTTCTGGCTAGCAGCAGTTGCACCTTCTTCAGTACAGAGCCAAGTTAAGAAACCCTTAACTGCATCTTGGTTCTTAGAAGCTTTATTACCGGTAATTGCCATATCAGGGTGGAAACAAATAATTGTCTTTCTACCTTGAGGTGCAGGAATTGCAAAAACACCCCAATCGAAAGTAGCATCAGCATAAACACCAGCAGTCCAAGAACCATCAACAAACATTGCAGCACGTTGTGTATTGAATAATACTTGTGAGTCATTGTAAGTTACAGCTTCAAAACCGCTTGGGCAGTATTTAGCAACATCAGCCATTGCTTGGTAAGCTTTAACAAAGTTTTCATCATTTAATGGTAATTCTTTGTTTTCATATTTAACTCTAGATTCAGCTCCACCAATATAGTTAGGTAATAAGCCGAAGAAGAAACATTCGAGGATATCCCACTCATCAGCTAAACCGTTAGCAAGTGGAGTATAGCCTTTAGCTTTAAGAGTTGAACAAACGTTTAAGAACTCTTCCCAAGTTTGTGGAATAGCTAAACCTTCTTTCTTGAATACATCTTTGTTGTAATATACAGCATGAGATACAGCAGCAAAAGGAACAGCAAACATTTTGCCATCAGCCATTTGCCAAGGTGCTTTGTTAGAAGATGAGAAGTTATCTGTAATACCAGGTAAGGTAGAACAATCCATGAAGTAACCTGCATTGTATAATTCTTGACCTGCTGCATAGCTTCTTGCATACATCAAATCTGGACCTGTACCACTGTCTAATTGTAAACGTAAGGTTGCGTTATAATCTGGTGGGTTGGTAGGTTGGAAAGCGATGTTAACGTTTGTAGTCTTTTCCTTATAAACATTAAGTAAATTGTTCATTTGAGC
The DNA here is from genome assembly GCA_964470795.1 of uncultured Spirochaetaceae bacterium. Lineage (GTDB taxonomy): Bacteria > Spirochaetota > Spirochaetia > Sphaerochaetales > Sphaerochaetaceae > Bullifex. The sequence goes on from CAYYEN010000419.1 coordinate 3,141, forward strand.
AACGTCATCTGTTCTCCAGGAACCCATTGTAAGGTTTACAGAAGATTTAGCAGTAGTAGTTGCTGCTTCTTTAGAACCCTGTGCAAACATAGGAAGTGCAATTAATGCTACAACCAACATAACAGTAAATAATTTTTTCATTTTTCCTCCCAAGACTAAATTCTCACTTTTAGTCTCTTAGCTTCATTCTAAACCCGGTTTTTACTGCCGTATTTGGATTTTAACTTGTATTATTTACACTAAAAGCCAGATATTTGTATACAAGTGGCTATTTGGTATATTTTATAGGATAAAATGTTTTAAATTATGTGTTGATTTTTTAGACAAAAAAAACTGGCAACGACCTACTCTCCCAAGCAATAAGCTCAGTACC
>CAYYEN010000420.1:0-3511 GCA_964470795.1 uncultured Spirochaetaceae bacterium
CGGCGCCATCCGTCCATGTGGCCGAAGCCGCACCGGAGAGCAGCTCGTTGGCCAGATCGTTGGGCAGATTCGCCGCGTTCATCGCCATTGTCTGGAACAGCGCATTGTACAGGCCGTACTGATCGTCTTCCACATCCTCGCGTTTGACGCCGACCGTTTCCTCGAAAACCCGGGGAATGATGGTCAGCTTCTTCGAACTCATGTTCTTGATCTCGCGGACGTCGATCCATTCGCGCATGCCGGAGAGCTGCTCCAGCATCGGCATGTCAATCTGGCTGGTGCCGGCATTGACTTCCATGGTGAACTTCGTGTAGGCGGTATCGAGATAGGACGCGAACGCATCCCGGAACAGCATGTTGTAGCCCGTGAAAAGGGCCTGCATATTGGTTCTGTTAATATCCATTGATGATCTCCTCCTTTGTGTTTTTCGGGGCCGGGTTGAAAGCCGCGGCCCCGGTTACTTGTTGATCAGCTCCAGGTTGCAAAAACCAGAGTGGCTTTGACCCAGGTGTTGGTGGCAGTGCACAAATAAATGGCACCCTCATCGATGGCGATGTCGCCTTTGACGCCGGACGAATCCGCGGCCGCAGGAGCCGTCACCAGGCGGACGTTGCCGGCAGCACCCAACGGAGCGACCTTGATGGTGCGCGAACCATCAGCCCGGTCGGCGGCAATCGCGGAAGCTCCTTCAACCACCGCAGCGGCTTTGATCGTGCTTTGTGCGGCGGCCAGATCGGCGGCAATCGCGGAAGCTCCTTCAACCAACGCAGCGGCCTTGATCGTGCTTTGTGCGGCGGCCAGATCGGCGGCAATCGCGGAAGCACCTTCAACCAACGCAGCGGCCTTGATGGTGCTTTGTGCGGCGGCCAGGTCGGCGGCAATCGCGGCAGCTCCAGCTGCCGCACCCGAAATAGTGCCAGCGGCAGACCCGGCAGTCGTTCCGGCGGCAGCCGCAGCCACACCATCCACGTACCACATGGTATCGACATAGACGCCGTCAGCGGTCACGCCGCGCACAACCCCGGCAACAATCGTATTGCTGTTGGCGGTATGCTGGACCTTCTCGTCATCGGTGACATAGCAGTAACCGCCAATGTCGGCGGCAACCACCGGATCCTCGGATTTGTTGTCGAAAAGGAAAATGCCACGCTTGATGACGACCTTTTCGCCGGCCGCAGCGCTGTGTTCGAACCGGCCAAGGACCTTCAACCCTGCGGCATCCGCAGCAGGAAGAGCCTTTCCGGTGGTATCAACGGCAGCCAGACCGCCGGCATAGGCCGTTTTGTTGTCAGCAACCGTCAGTTGATTCAACGCACCCACAATCTCGCGGGTGTCACGGGAAGCAGAAAGTGCACACATTATTTTACCTCCTTGATCTTTTTGATCTGGTCTTCAGAGAGTCCCAGAGTTTTGAAAACCTTGACCTGGTCGTCAGTCAGCACCAGCTTCTCTTCGGTCTTCGGCGGCGTGCCGGCAGGAACTGAAGCGGCGGGCCCCGGAGCGACCTTCGGCGCTTTCTCAGCGTAGTCGCTGAAGGCCTTCAGGTCTTTCTTCGCCAGAGCCACGGCCCACTCGCGCTGCGCCTCGATCAGTTTGCCGTCGCTGAACGCTTTGGCAACTACTTTCTCGGCCTCGATCCCGGAAAGCTTTTCTTCCAACTGCTGCTTTTCGGCAGCCGGAACCATGCCTTTGATCTTCAGCGTCAGCTCTTCGGCAGTTTTGCAGTCATGCAGACTCAACAGATCCTGCAGGTTCTTGCCTGCGTCCGAAAGCGCCTTGACTTTGGCTTCCGCAGCCTCCGCCGTCGCTTTCTCGTCCTCCTTGCCATCAGCCAGCGCAACGACGGTCACGCCCAGCATGGCGGCAATCTTCTTCAAGTGTTCATTCATCGTTTCCTCCTGTTTGTTGGGTTTATTATCATCGGCCACCAAAGCCGGGTAACCATGCAGCGCGGGATGATTGGTCAGCGCCACCGAATGCAGCCGGTACGGATGCCCGGCCTTGAAATGCAGAACCGGTGAATGATAGCGGTATTCGCGCCCGGAAAGGAATTTCTTCGCGCGCTCGGTCCAGTCCACTTTGGCAACCAGCCCCTCGGCGCCTTTGGCAATGCTCCGGATCCAGCCGGATGCCGGCGCCTCAACCCCTTTCAGTGTCTGATGTTCGTAGTCGAATACGATGTCCTTGCCGCGCTGCGAGAAGTCGGAGATGATCTCATCGGCGTCAGCCTCACCAAACGCAAACTTGCCGCGCTCCTCGCCCTTGGTGTAGTCGTTGTCACCATACCGGATCAGCAGGAACTCTTCCGGCGGGGTCTGCCCGGCATCGGAAAAGACAACCGGAGCCAGCGCCAGCGTGTCAGCCGTCTCCGAACTCAGTGCCAAAATGTCTTTGCGTATCTCCATATCAATGCACCTCCCGTCAACCGATGGTTTTCCCAGATTTGACAAAGCAAAAATCTGCGTTATCTTGTTGGTTGGGTCCACCATACTCTGGATGTCTGCCTTCGGGAAGCTCCTGTCTGCGGTGTGGACCCTTTTTATTTATGCAGCCTTACATGATGCAGTTGGTTAATTTTTGCATCCTTATGCCTATGGATGATAAATTGAACCTCATGCACTTTTCCATCAATCTTCACTTTTGATGTTATTCCAAAAGTTGTATCAACAAAAGCTTTTGTATTTGGCAATACTTCACTTTTCCCACTCCATAATGCATCTTGCAAAGCCTGTGTATCGCACAATAACGCCTCTTTCATAGGTCCGGAATTGTTTTGCATTGAATGACGCAATCCTGTCGAAGTGATATTTATTTCTCCTGTGACCTTGTTTCCGAATCTTGCGCCTGCATGCTGGCTTTTGGTGTAAGCAACCTTTTCCCCCAGCTTCTTACCACGCCACCCCGTCCGGCAGCGAAGCCGTTGAAACGCTTGCCATTTTACCGTAAGTGAAGCGGCCATCCTTCGTTCGTGGCTGCCCACTGTAAAACTCCCTTACTTGGCCGTGCCCGCTGGTTTCCAAAAAGACGCCGGCAGCGAGCCGTTGAGGAACCCGGCCAGCATGGCGCCCTGCAGCGCGTCCTCGAATGCCGACGTCTCGAACTCATCCATCAGGCCCGGGAGAGACGCCAGGAAGGCCGGCGCCCGTTTCCGGAACTTTTCCAGCAGTTCCGGATCGTCCGGATCCAGATCGCCGAACGCCTGCCGGATCGCGGAATCAATCGGGATCCGCCAGGCTTCCAACGCCTCGGTGTCCACCATTCTGGCAAGCGTCGCATTGATGATCCGCTCGGAGGCCGTCTCTGTCTTCTTGCCGGTGGTGTCGGTAAACTCTTTCTGTTCCGGCTTCTCGTTCGGGAGCATGTTCGGAACTGGCTCCGGCTCTCCAAGCTTGACGCCGAACTTCTCGAAGATCTGCTGCGGATCCAGCGGGCGGCGGGCGGCATTCGCCAGTGTCGAGAACATTTCGGCGGACGTCTTCAGGTCTTCCGGAGGCTGGTAATCAATCACCAC
>CAYYEN010000421.1:0-3509 GCA_964470795.1 uncultured Spirochaetaceae bacterium
ACTTGCTTAGTTACCTTTGATGAGGAGCTAAAACCTATCATTTCTGACTTTAAAAAAGTCGGTATGCCAGGAGTTAAAGCTGAAGTAAGTGCTAAAGAGTTCTTTAGTGTACTTGCTGACAATGTTGAGCGTTTAATTGATAAATCTGATAACATTGGCTTTTGCTTCAGTTATGCAGCAACAATTACTCCAGAGCATGATGGAATACCAATAGTTTTTTCTAAGGAAGTAAAAGCTCCTGAAGTTATTGGAAAGCCTATTGGAAAAGCGCTTTTAGCAGAACTTGCGTCCCGCGGTTATGATGTAAGCAAAAAGAAGATTTCTATCGTAAACGATACTGTTGCAACCTTATTAGCAACAAAAGCTGGATACAATGGCTACAATAGTGGTTGTATTGGTTTTATTTTAGGCACCGGTACAAATACAGCTTATTGCGAGATGAATGAAAATATTGCCAAAATAGATTACGAGGAAGAGGGTGCTCAGATTATCAACGTAGAATCTGGTGGACTCAAGCTTAAACTTGGCGAGATGGATGAAGGTTTCTTACAAACTACAAAGAACCCTAATTCCTACTTCTTTGAGAAGATGATCAGTGGTGCTTATCTAGGGGCTTTTAGCCATTATGTAATTGGAAAAGCAATTGAAGAGGGAATCTTTTCTGAAGCTTTTGCAACTCGTTTTAATGCTATTCCAACCCTTACAACAACTGAGATGTCAAACTACTTAGAGATGCCTCACAATACTGATTATGTATTAGTCAATTGTGTAGGGGATGATGAAGAGGATGCTAAAACTTTATTCATTCTCCTCGATTCCTTAATCGAAAGAGCTGCTAAACTTACAGCAGTTAACTTATCTGCTGCAGTACTAAGGGGTGGACTTGGAGTTAATCCAAGATATCCTGCAGTTATTAACGCAGATGGTACTACTTTCTATAAGACTGAAAAGCTCAAAGAATATACTGAATACTATTTAACAGAGTACTTACAAAAGCAATATCATCGCTATGTTAAGATGGTTAAAATAGATGACAGCCCCGTTCTTGGAGCTGCCATAGCTGGATTAAGTATTTAATTATCAGCAATTCCAATAAGCGCTCTTTGATATTCAATAAGATTATCATGGAGTGCTTTTTTATTGCCTTTAAGATCGACTAAAACACGTAAAACTGGTTCTGTGCCGGAAGGACGGAACCACATATAGCCTAAATCCTCTTCATCTTCTGCTTTAAAGACAACTTTTAAGCCGCCTTTGCATAATCCTGTTCTAAACTCTGGTCCCATTCCAATTCTTTCAACAAGACCTTCTGTTTGACGAATCTCATAAGACTTAATTTCACTATTCTTTAAGAAAGAAGGAGGAAATGTTGCTTTTAAAGCCTCTTCATATTTAGTCTTCATCAAAGCGTAATCTGTGTGTTTAACATGCATCTTAGCAACTGTTGAAAAAGCGCCTGTTGTTGTAAACGGAGGAAGTGCGTTTAAAAGGCTACCAATGCTGAGTTCAGCTTTGCTCGCTCCTAGTCTTTCCATCATGAAGTTAAAGAGTTCTTTATTAGAGAAGAACTTTAAGAAGGTCATGATTGAATTGAGAGGGTCTCTAACTTTAGCAGGGTCTGTGATGTTTCCACCATTTGAACCTTCACCCAAGATATGAACATAATAGCCTTTATCTCTGAGGGCAGAGGCAAGGTTAACAACGTTAGCCTCTCCAACTTCACTTCTAAAAACTTTAGCATTGAACAGTTTTGCAATTGCATCAATTCTACCAGAAGTTGGGCCGTTTACTGCAACTGCTTGGTTTCTGATGTGACGCTTATCAGCATCGGCAAGTTCAATTGCCACTACGAGGGCAAAGACTTCTTGAGCTTGTAAAATCTCAGCTTTTCCCTCTTGGGAGATATAAACAAAGTTACCTCTGTCTCCATCATTGTCTGGGCAGTAGCCGATAGAAAAATCTTTATCTCGGCTATAACTTTCTTCCAAAGTCTTTCGGCAAAGCTCTAAGTTTTCTGCCTCTGGTACAATTGCATGGACAATTTGACGTGGAATTGCATTTAAAGCTTTTACTTTACAACCAATTCCTGTTAAGAAAGGAATATCAATTGTAGTACCACGAGCAGATCCATTAAGCTCTGCTACAAGACCAATACTTGCTTTAAAGCTATCATCAAGTCCTGCTGTCTTTAAGACAAACATCTTGTAATAAGAAAGCGCTTTTGCTTTGTTAGCAGCAATTTCTTGATAAGTGTTATCTAAGAGTGCTTTATCGGTTTGGCAATTTAACTCAATTGCTTTTTCAATTGCATTATTTTCGAGCAGTGCATAAAACTTTTTAGCAAGTACATCAGCTCTTTCTTTTGCATAGACTCCACCTTTTTGACCAAACTTAAAGCCGTTGTGACCAACTGGGTTGTGGGAAGCGGAAATGTAGGCAAACGCATCAAAGCCATCATTACTATAGGCCATGATTTCAGGAGCGGCGCTGATAAAGAGATAGTCTACCTTTGCGCCTAAAGAAATGAGTGAGCGAACAAAGAGGTTACCAAGCATTGAGCCGGTAGGGCGTGCATCAATTCCAACTAAGATATGTGGGGAGGCAATTGATAAATCTTCAAAGAATGCTTTTGCAATAGTTGTTACAATTACTTTGTTTTCATCACTTATCAATTCAGTACTATCTTCTTCATCTCCAGAAAGGGCAAATACTGTTCTCCAGCCTGAAGCGGAAATGATGTATTTAGAAACTACACTATCAACTTTTTCCTTAGTTGTGTTAATTTGTTCTAAGGGATTAAGATCCGAATCTGCTATAAAAAGGTTATATTGAGTATCAAAATATTTCATATTTATAGTATTAACTTTTATTTTCCTAATGGCAAGTAAAAGAATTTATTTTGCAATTGATTGAGATAATAATGCAATATTAGCAGTTTTGAGCTAGATATTATCTTCTATAAAGGCTAGAAGCGCGGTTCTTGTAGTTACAGCTTCAAGCTTTTGAAAGATGCTGTACATACGCCCTTTTATCTGACTTTCAGAAGAATTTAGAATCACACCCAGTTCTTTGTTTGTAACATTTCCTCGTCTTATGTAAAAGGCTATAATAAGCTCTTGTTCTAAAAAGGATAGAGGCGTAAAAGCTGAACCTTGTGTTATTGAAAGGCGTAAATTATTTTCAATATCTGTTATACTTTTTTTGCTCTTTCTTATTAGCACTATAAAGTCATAAGATTAGAGCCTTAACAATTTTATAAGTCTTGGAGAAAATGCTTTTTATCCTGGAATACAAATTAATTGGACACACAAAAATCCAGCCTTCCTTTTAGTTTACACTGTAATAGAATGTAAAATCGGAGAACTTAATCCGGCTATTTTTACAAAACAACTAGTAATAGAAATTGAAAAAGGAAATTGCGGACTTGAAGATGCTTTTATTTAAAGCTTAAGCATTTCTAGCTTTGCAGTATAATTCTTATCCTTTTCATCATAGTTGATACCAAGCGC
>CAYYEN010000422.1:0-3498 GCA_964470795.1 uncultured Spirochaetaceae bacterium
TATTTCATAGCCTTTATCTTCCAAACTTTTTTTAACAACTTCAATTAAAGTTGTATCTTTTAAATTGTTTTTTGACATACTACATACTCCTTTTTATTATTTATTATTTAGGGTAGAGGTTAATCTACCCTAATATTTTATAGAGATGAATTTTCGTAAACAAATAAAGCTTCTGTGGAAAGAACAGCTACACCAAGTTTTTGGTAAGCTTGGAATTCCATAGAGCTATCTGAGTTTTCTACTTCTTTAATGATTGTGTCGCCTTCGATAGCAACCTTTACAATTTTCTCATCTGCGTTACCGCCAGTAGGGAAAATGTAAGCCCTCTTATCATCAAATACTAATTCACCTTCATCGTTCACCCCATTAGGAAGAACAATAATATCCATACCTAGTGCTTTCTTAATCATTCCACCATTTCTGATATCTTCTTTATCTCCGTCTGTTAATGCAGGAATTGTACTAGCAAATGTTTCAGTACAAACTAAAGCAACCTTGTCACCATATTGTTTAGCTTTTGTACGAAGTTTTACAACTGAAGCCTCAACCCAGCCAGCACCAGTTTCCTTTTGAGAGACAGGAAGTCCTACAACTGCCTTATCAAATGCTTTTTTGATTTCGTCATAAATAGTAGCTTGAATAGAGTCAACTAAAATTTGTGTTAACTCATAGAAGTCAAATGCTCCGTCTAAATATTGCTCAAACTCTATGTATACCGCTCCACCAAATCCTTTGGTTGGTACAGTAAATCTTGTCTTATCTAATCTTACTCGCTCATAAATTCCACCTAAACCAATAGCAGTAACAAAACGCTTAACATTTTTCTTACCTAATTTAAGTGTGAACTCACCTTTATCTGATTGTTTATAGTTTTTAACATCTGCAAAGATTTCAATTGCATCTTTAACATCTCTTGGAAGTGTTTCTCCAACCTCTTCAGTAATTAATGCAAAAACTTTGTATTTGTTATCTTTGTAGCTGTAGTAGTCACCAGCTAATTCTTTGAACTTCGCTCTTAGTGTGTCCTCTACCTCTTCAATTGTTACATTATTTTCTGCATATAGTGATGCAGTTGGAATTCTTTTGCTATATGCGATTGGCATAAGCTCTCTTATTTGTTTTACTAATTTATCCATTAATATCACTCCTTAGTTTTTTATTGTTATTATTGACAAGCTAATTTAACGCCAGTTTGACCGTTTGGTAATGTTACAACTGCAACCACTCTTAAATCTGTTTCTACACTTACCCCCGCTGCTTTAGCAAGCTTGATATATCCTGTGGCAACATCTACATAAGCATATACAGGTGTTCCAGCAACTACATCTGTTTTAATAGTAGCGTATCCATCTGTGTAGTCTGTACTTTCCCAAATAACAGCATTTGTTTCAAATCTGTCACCTATTCTTAAATCGTATACTCTAGGCAAAAAATCATCTGTTTCTTTAACAACAAATTCGTCTCTACCCGCATTTGCATCATACATATGCTCTACGGATGCATGTAGATAAACCTTTTCAGTTAAAGCTTCTGCTTTTTTAACTTCACCTTTAACATGATCTACTGCAACTAGCATACCGTTTTCTAATTCCTTTGTACCTGTCGCCATTGGATATTGTGAAAAATGGTGCCCGTCTTTTACCGCTTGAACTCTTGTTAATTCTACTACTGGTCTTTTCCCTTCAGGGAATCCTTTTATTGTTGACATTAATATCACTCCTTGTTTTTTTATTGTTTTATTTTCTTCTTTGAAGAATTGCCTTTATACCCACTGTTCCAGCTTCGTTATTTTCATAATTGCTCAGAACGGCAGTTTTAAACGATTTTTCTTTCTCTTTGGTGTAATTTGCATTACCGCCTTTTTTAAATGCTATAATACATAACTCATCTTCCACTTTTTTTGCAGAGTATGTGTTTATATTATCAATTACGTCTTGAATATCAGAGTCTTCTAATGAGTATCTGTGTTTAAACGTATCAATTATGCTTGTCTTTTCTTCTAGCTCGATTTCTGATTTAAACTCTCTAAGACTATTTAATTCATCATTAAGTTTATTAAAATCTGCTTGTAGTTTTTCAAGCTCTAATTTATAATCTGTTTCATCAACAACTTCTTCATCTAAAACATCTGTTTCTTCTTCGACTATAACTTCATCAACCTCAACATCTTCGGCTTCATCGGTTTTAATAACTTCTTCGTCTGTCTCAGTTTCTTCTGCTTCGACTTCTATTACTTCATCTTCTATCTCAACGTCTTCAACTTCAACTTGATTTGTTTCATCTTTCACTTTATCCACCTCACTTTGTTCATAATTACTTAAATATTTATCTAAAGCACCTATCATTTCTTGATAGTCTGCCTTAAAGCATTCTTTGGTAAAATTCACATCAACTCTGGCTTCTCGATATGCGGGTTCTACGTTTTTTCCTAGTAGACACAAAGCCATAAACTCAAAGTCTTCAATGTCGTACACCCAGTCATCTTCATTGAAGCTACCTTTGTTAACTTCAATCTCCATTGATTGATTATTTAGTTTACCTTCATATAATACTTCAAGCTCTGGATACATCTTAATCCACAGATAGGCATCTGCAACAAGATATTCAACAGTTTCACCATTTTTCATTTTGATATCTTCCCATCTAGCACTATCTTTCATGACAACGCCATATGGAACTGTTTCTTTGACAATTTTAAATTCATCATCAGTGATCTCTATTTTTTCACCATGCGTTCCAAAGTCTCCATCTTCTTTTTTAAATTGACCTATAACTGGAAGGTAGTTTAAGTTTTTCTTCCTCTTATCAATTACATCTTTTTTAAAGCGAGTACCATTAGCGACTTGCTCGTGTGTCATGATTGATATTTTTACCTTAGCAAAACCACTATTAGTATCACTATATTCAATTAAAGATGTTTCAAAGTTAAGTCTTTTTTTCACATTATCACCACCTTTCAATTAATTAAAGCTCATTTTATTTGTAAATATAACCTTGTCTGTATAGTCATCAAAGTTAATATTTTTACAACCTGTATTGACAAAAACAAAAAATCCATCACTTTGTTTAAGTAATGGAAGTCCACATTTTAATAATTCATTTTTCAAATCTTCATCTTTGCAATATATTAAATTACCGCTTTCCACTACTTATCACTCCTTTATTTCATCGCTTGTACCATTTTCATTTTGCTTAATGGTCGTATCACTTGCACTGTCTGGGTCTGCCTTTGGTCTTCCACCTTGAACACTCTCTGAATTATCACCAGATGTTGTATGAGAAGATGCAAGCACCCTTAACTTGTCAGGCAACATTAAGAAGTCATTTTCAAAATCTGCAAGTGAATCAAATACGAATTGATTAATACCTGTACTTGCAAAATAAGCTAGTTTACTACCACTCGCCATTGCTTGTTCCTTGAACATTAAAGTCTTATCTTTTTCATTCCATATTGTAATACCTAAAAAAGTTAAAACCATCGTTACTTTTGTCCCTGTT
>CAYYEN010000423.1:0-3480 GCA_964470795.1 uncultured Spirochaetaceae bacterium
TCATCATTAAACGTAATGGTGAAGTTGAGCAATTTAATCCGAACAAAATATACAATGCAATCAACAAAGCAAGATTAGAAACAAATGAATTCGAACAAGATGAAACAGAAAAAGTAGTACTAGAAACAATAAAGTTAATAAATACTAAACATAATCCAAGGAACGACCTAAGTGTAGAAGAAATACAATACTATATTGAAGAAGCTCTGATGATATTAGATAAAGTTAAAACAGCAGAAGCGTACTTAACTCAAAGACGTTTCAAAAGAGATTAGAAAGAGGTGATGAGTTTGAAACAGGTGGTTAAAAGAAATGGCTCGGTTGTGCCATTTGACATCTTAAAGATTGCAGGTGCAATTTATAAGACAAGAAAAGACAACGGATTAGATATAAAAATTGACCAATGCGAAGAAGAAGCTTGAAAAATAGTAGATTCTTTAAAAGATAGAGAAGAACCAGTTCCAATAGAGGATATACAAGATGCAATTGAAGACTACTTCTTTACTAACGGAGAAATGAAAATATTCAAAAGCTTTGTATTCTACAGGGAGAAAAGAGCAGCCGAAAGAAAAACACCGTGAAAAGATACAGATGAAAGACAAGATATGATACTTGGAAAGTATTTAATCAAAGGTGAAACTAAGAAAGAATTCTTAGATAGAATATCAAATGGTAATCATAACCTATTAAAAATATTTAGAAGTAGAGAAGCAATTTGAGGCGGTAGAATATTATATGCAATTGGAAGAGAAGGTAATATTACAGGATCAAATTGTTATGTAGCAACAGCACCGGAAGATAGTTTAGAAGATATTTATAGAGCAGATTACGATATAGCAAGAACATATAGTTATGGCGGTGGACAAGGACTTAACTTAAGTAAAATAAGACCAAGAGGCGCTAAAGTAAATAACACAAGTAATACGACACCAGGAATAATGGTATTTGCTGAGAAATATTCTCATACGACTTTAAATACTCAACAAGAAAGTCGAAGAGGAGCACTAATGTTAATGTTGAACATTGATCACCCAGATGTGATTGACTTCATAACGTCAAAGTTGGATTTAAATAAAATAAACGGAGCTAATATTAGTTTAGCAATTACAGATGATTTCATGAAAGCATATAAGGCAGATGAATTCTGGACAATGAAATTCGAAACACCATATGAAAAGATTGAGAAAGTAGTTAAAGCAAGAGATCTGATGAACCTAATAAGTTACTCAGCACATACAATGGGAGATCCAGGTGTTATATTTATAGATACTATGAATAATTACCACTTCTTAAGTGAATACCCAGAAGTATACTTTAACGCTACGAACCCTTGTGGAGAACAGCCATTAATGGAAAACGGGAGCTGTAATTTAGGTAGTATTAACCTAAATGCATTTGTAAGAAACCCTTTTACAGACCAAGCTTATTTTGATACACCGAGATTCGAAGAAATAGTTAAAGAAATGATCTGAGGATTAGATGACATGATTACAATATTCGAAGATAGACATGCCTTACCAGAACAGGTAGAACATGTTAAAAACTGAAGAGAAGTGGGCTTAGGAATCATGGGGCTAGCAGATGTAGCGTTGTCAATGAAATTAGGTTACGGAACACCTCAATTCGTAGAGTTCTTGGATACAACTATGAAAGTAATGATAAACGCAGCAACACAAGCGTCAGCAACAAGAGCAATTACTCACGGAGTTTATCCTAAATATAACTTTGATAACTTATCTAAATCACGTTTCTACCAAGAAACATTGACGGATGAGACAAAGACAATGGTCAAAGAACACGGAATGAGAAATTCAAGATTATTAAGTATCGCACCGACAGGAAGTATTTCTAATATACTTGGGGTAAGTGGCGGAGTGGAGCCATTTTTCATGCTCGGATACCAAAGAACAATCAAATCAATTTTCGAACAAGAAAGAACAATTTGAGTAAACGAGAAAACACCTCAAAAACTAATAGATCATTTAAGAATTAATACTCCAAATGAATTACCACAATGAGCACAAATAACAAGCCAAAATATAGACTTCAATGACAGAGCAGCAGTTCAAGCAACAATCCAAAAGTATGTTGATACAGCAATTAGTTCAACATTTAACCTACCAAACGAAGCAACTACTGATGACATTGAAGATATATACTTAACAGCGTGGGAAAAAGGTTTCAAAGGTGCAACAGTGTTTAGAGATAACTGTAAGAAAATTGGTATATTAACTGGCGGAGGAGAGCATTTCGATAATAACCCAGCACCTCATCCAGAAATAGAAGTAAAAGAAAGATGGACTAATAAATCAACCGGAGAAGTTAAAGAGTTTGTTAACCACATTGTTATAACAGATTCAAACTATAGTTCAGAAATAATTGAATTAGAAAAATGTCCGGTTTGTGGAGAACATTTAGTTAAGAAACAAGGTTGTACACAATGTAGCAATCCAGAATGCTACTTTGAAAAGTGTGCAATCTAATAAATAGATAAATTTAATAAAGAGTGGAAGTGTGTGAAAGTCATACGAGTATCCGACACCGTTATATCCGGGTCTTCTCTTTTTAAATAAAGACAAAAATAAAATAAATCGAAGGAGATAAGATTATGTCTAAAATTATGAAAAAGATACGTATTGTATTAAGTGTTACATTAACACTAGCGTTGGCATTGGCGATTATAGTGATATATCAGTCAAACCAAATTAAAGGGTTGAGAAACCAAGTTGAGTTGCTACAGAGATTATCACCAATCAAATCATTTGACGATGAAGATGTATACGGTAACTATATTAATATATTTGATGAAGAAGTTTATATATTAACATATGAGGATGATGTTGAAGGAAAAGTGTTCTATTTTATTATAGACAAAGATTTAGAAGTAACAATGTATGAGGTATTATTAACAAGATTTCCAACAGAATATTTCTCTAGTTGGGATGGAGAAAACTACTACTTTGAAGGAGCAATGACTAATGTAGATGGATTAGATGAAACATTCTATGACGAGTGAGGTCTAATAAAAGGATTACAAGCAATTCTTATAAATGATAATTTCACTGTAGAGAGATTTCCTTACCCAGAATACTAATAATGAAAGTCAAGGAATTAACACTTGCTTCAATATTCATAGCATTAATGATAGCACAAAACTATATACTCTTTGCTCTACCAATAACATTAACTTATTTAATAATATATATGATTGGTAACAAAGTTAAATCAAACACAATAAAGGTATTTAGTATAATGTCATTTGTCATTATTAAGAACATGCTAATTATGGCATTACCATTAACTATAATAGCAGACTTTATTGGATTAACAATATTTATATTAATATCTAATATCAAACTAAAAAGAATAGAGTATATAATATTTCCAATTCTAATAGTGTTCCATATATTATTATTGGATATATCAACAGCTATACAATTAGGTGGTCCACTTATTCCAATGGTATTAGCACAAATAACT
>CAYYEN010000424.1:0-3472 GCA_964470795.1 uncultured Spirochaetaceae bacterium
TTCATTTAATTTATTCTCCTTTTGAATAATACTATTTTCTTACTTCCAAGTACTCTTGGTAGACTTGAGACCAAATTTGATTCTTTAAATCTAAGAATTCTTTTGTCATCTTAGTTGCCTGGTTTCTAGGATAAGGAATTGTTACATCAACAATGTCCTTAATTCTACCTGGGCGAGCACTCATGATAACTACTCTTTGTCCTAAGATTAAAGCTTCATCAACATCGTGGGTGATAAAGAAACAAGTTTTTCTTTCTTTCTCCCAAGTTTCAAGCAATTCTTGTTGAAGCTGGGTTCTTGTTTGAGCATCCAGTGCACCAAAAGGTTCATCCATTAATAATACCTCAGGGTTTGCCGCATATGCTCTTGCAATAGCAACACGTTGTTTCATACCACCAGAAAGTTCTTTAGGATAGTGATTCATGAATTTCTCTAAATCTACCATCTTAATATACTTCATAGCGATTTCTTCCGCTTCTTTCCCCTTTATCCCTTTCATTTCAAGACCGAACATAACGTTCTTCTTTACTGTGAGCCAAGGAAAAAGTGCATATTGCTGGAAAACAACACCACGATCCAATCCTGTACCTACAACTTTTTTATCGTTGCAATAGACTGCTCCACTAGTTGCGTCTAAAAGACCTGCAATTATGTTTAATAAGGTTGATTTTCCACATCCAGAAGGACCTACAACGGTAATGAACTCATTTTCCGCAATATCCAAGTTAACACCATTTAAAGCAATAACCTCTCCGGTTCTTCCTTGATAGGATTTTTTAACATTATCAATCCTTAATTTTATATTTCTCGCTTCTCCTGCCATCCTGTTAACTTCCTTTCTAAGATCTTAATCAATTTTTCAACTGTGATACCAATAACACCGATAATAATGATGTATAAGAGCATAGGCTCTGTTTCAAAGTTATTATTCAAGGACCTAATTCTCATTCCTAAACCTGCAAAAGCACCTGTCGATTCAGCTGCAATTAAGGTGGTTAATGCAACAGATGCACCAAGTCTTACTGCGGTTAAAATGAACGGAAGAGATGCTGGAGCTAAAACTCTAACAAAGATATCTCTATCTTTTGCACCTAAAACACGTGCAGCCTTTAATAAAGTTTCATCAATGTTGATGATACCTTGATAAATCGTGACACACATGATTAAGAAGGTTGCAATCGTGATAACGATGATTTGAGGTTTTCTACCAACCCCTGCTGCAATAACGATTAAAGGAACATAAGCAAGAGGTGGGATGTTTCTGATGAACTGAATCCAAGGTTCTACGATGTTTCTAACGGGTTTATACCAAGCCATTAAAATAGCTACAGGGAGAGCAATTACGAAACCTAAAAGGTAACCGGCACCAACACTAATTAAACTACTTGAGATATCTTTCCATAAAACACCACGCATTATCATAACGGGGATTTGTTTCATTGTTACAATGATATTTGGAAAGCATCTAGCAGTTTTGGGTATAACAGATAATAAAGTCCAAAAGCCAATAGCAACTGCAACAGAGAGCAATAACCATAAGCGTGATTGGGTTTTTTCTGAAAGCTTAGTTGTAAGCTTTTCATCATTTTTCATTCCTATTCCTCCAAACTTTATAAAAAGTGTACTACCGATTTTCAATCTGTATAGTTAGATTTTTTTTATAACCTTTTTATAAAAAAAACTTCCTCAAGCCAAATTCTCAAGGAAGTCTATCTTTTTAAATTATAACAATTTAATATTTAAGGTTAGGAGAAAGTGTTGCAACCATTACTGCTTTTATGGTATGCATTCTATTTTCTGCTTCATCAAAAACTACAGAATTTTTTGATCTAAAAACTTCATCTGTGACTTCCATTTCATTTAGGTCAAACTTCTCTTTAACCATACGAGCTGTCACTGTATTGAGGTCGTGAAAGCTTGGAAGGCAATGTTCAAAAAGCGTTGTCTCTTTACCAGATAAAGCCATCACTTCTTTAGTCACTTGATAAGGCTGTAAGAGAGTTATTCGCTCCGCCATCTTATCCTCTTCTCCCATAGAACACCAAATATCGGTATAAACGATATCAGCATCTTTCATCGCTTCCTTAATGTCCTCTGTAATAGTTACAACAGAACCAGAAAGAGCTGCAAAACCTTTACATTCAGCTACAAGGTTCTCATCTGGAAACAAGGAGGAAGGTGTTGCAATTGCAAAGTCCATTCCAACCTTTGTCGCTCCAATAAAGAGTGCGTTTGCAACGTTGTTGCGGCCATCTCCTACATAGCAAAGCTTCATCTGATCAAGGCTTTTGCCAAGGTGCTCTTCTGCAGTAAGAAAATCTGCAAGCACTTGTGTTGGGTGGTCAATATCTGTGAGTCCATTCCAAACAGGAACTCCAGAATACTTAGCTAAATCTTCCACTACACTCTGTTCAAAGCCACGGTATTCAATACCATCATAAAGACGACCTAAAACGTTAGCAGTATCTTCAAGAGATTCTTTCTTACCCATCTGACTATTAGTTAAGAAGGTGACATTCGCCCCTTCATCAAAGGATGCTACTTCAAAGGAGCAACGAGTACGAGTTGAGGTTTTATCAAAGAGGAGAACGATATTCTTTCCCTCTAGCAACTTGCCATCAACACCTTCAGAGTGTGGTAATCCTTTTTTCTTTGCTTTCAATTCTTTAGCAAGTGAAATAAAGTACAAGATTTCTTCTTTTGAAAAATCTTTAAGTGTTAAAAAACTCTTTCCTGTAAAATTCATAATTTGCTCCTATTATGCGTTATTTTTATAGTATTTGAATATATATGTCAATATTCGTTAAAATATTTGTATATTTATTCATTTATTTCTTCAATCTGTAATACCTCTTCCTCAGCTTCTTCACTTCCTTCTAAGGCAGATAACCTTTCCGATATCTTAATAGAGCGAGAGGAGACCGAGGTTAAACGGTTAGTTGCGGTTGATAAAGATTTTTCAGCTGCTTCTAGCTCTCTTGAGAACATTGTAAACTGTTTTCTCATCTGTGCAAACAAAGACCATACTTTTGCTGAACGTTTTTCGATGGCTAGTGTTTTAAAGCCCATTTGAAGGCTATTAACTAAGGCGGCAAAGGTTGTAGGGCCTGAAACCACTACCCTAAACTTGTTTTGTAACTCTTCTACAAAACCACCCATATTCAATACTTCTGCATATAAGCTTTCTGTTGGCACAAAGAGAATGGCAAAATCTGTAGTAAAAGGAGGATTGATATACTTTTCAGCAATATCTTTAGCCTCTAGTCCTATTCTAAGTCTTAGTGCCTTAAGTGATTGTTGCATTCCATCAACATCCCCTTGAGAGTTTGCCTCTATATAACGCTCATAATCTTCTTTAGGGAATTTGGAGTCGATGGGCAGATATACTTCATTCTCATCTTTTCCAGGAAGTTTTATTGCAAACTCAACACGAGCTTGTGAATTCTTTCTTGGTGCAAAGTTAAGTACATAT
>CAYYEN010000425.1:0-3468 GCA_964470795.1 uncultured Spirochaetaceae bacterium
AATGATAGAAGGTATGCTTCCTGATACGGAGGCAGCAAGTGACTATGCCACTTATCTGGAACAGTTTGAGGCGCAGGTCACAGCATTCCTCGATGCAAACGGCAGCGATGCCTCTGCCTATTTCAACCATTTCACATTTGATGACGTTACGCCTAAGGCCAATTCTTCCGTCAGCGGATGGACAACAGGCGGCCGTTGGGGCACAGGAGCGGCTGATGCAGAATTCCCTACGATTCATGCCAGGCAGACAATCAACGAAGCCTACGAGTTGAGTGCTTCGTCTCTCAGCCAGTCACAGGCCATGCCGGCAGGCAAATACCTCTATGTGGTTTCCGCAAGAGGATGGGATTATCCCAACAGGGTGGAGATTGTGGACTACAAGGCGCAGATTACAGGCGTGAAGATGTTTGTCAATGCTGATTCTCTTGAATTGGAAGGACTGCCTTCTTATGGTCCGAAGAACTATGCGAAGGTGTTTGAAGTAAAAGAGGGTGAGACCCTTAACCTCGGCGTTCATAACACGGGCGTGTCCAAAGCCAATGATATATGCTTTGACAACCATTACCTTTATTACCTCTCCGGCACTTCTGATGACCTGAACAACTATTATCAGAACAATCTGTTCAAGAATATGCAGGCTGCCGCACAGACCATGATAGACAATGCAAACGGGTATTATGCCAAGGCGGAGTACAAGTTCGGCAAGCTGGAACTGAAGGATTCCCTTGACAATGCCGTTGCGGTTCTTGCTGAAAAGACAACCCCTGTGACAGACAATGAAGAGTTGGAAGGTTCACGTGTCATGCTGAAGAACCAGCTCAGCCGTTATCAGACGGCCAATGTCGAGATTATAAACCTCTATAATGACATTGCCGATACCAAGCCGCTGCTTGCCGACGAGGCATACCTTAAAGGCAAGGAAGACCTGCAGGCTGCCGTTACAGCTGCCGAGACATTCTACAATGCCGTTGACCCTGCGGTGCGCGATTCTGCCGCTATCGTTTCCGCTGACAAGGCGTTGCTTGCCGCACGCACTACGTTCTATGTAGCGAATGCCACATACAACACCCCTGGTGAGGTGTATCTTGAGAACTATACTTTCACTGACGCACCCGCTTCCAAGGGCAGTGATGTGCCGGGATGGGATGCCGGAGAAGCAAACCAGAACAGCAAGAGCGGATGGTTCCAGAACAAGAACGATATGTTCGAGACGGGTTACTCCATAATTTATAAGCGTAACAACAACTCCTGCGAGGCCAAGTACCTTGCACAGACGGTAGACTTGAAGTATGCCGGCGTTTATGAATTTACGGCAGATGCCCGCGCTTTCCGTGCCAACAAGGGCACGCAGGAGAAAACCGGTGTGTTCCTCTTCATCGGTGAAGGCGGCGACAAGACCAAGGCCAAGTATGATTCCGTACAGGTCTGGACACAAGTATCAGACGGTGACGGTGACAAGAGCCAGAGGTATTATAAGGTTCGTCTGGTGGTTTCAGAGCCGACATCAGTCCGTGTGGGTCTTGATGCCCTGAAGAACGTGGGCGGAAACCAGATAAACATGTCTGACTGTCATCTGCGTTACTTCGGTCCTTATGATGACTACCAGCGTGATTCAGTTATAGCAGTGGCACAGCCTACTGTTGATTCCCTCGGCGTTGTAATCACCATGTCAAAGGAACTCTTGTCAGAGACACGTAATAAGGACTATGCCACACAGGGCGTAACAGCCTTTACCGCTGCCATTTCACACGCTGAAGGTGTCTATGGCACTCCTGTTGCTGACAAGACAATGCTCGATGCAGTGGACAAGGAAATCGTTGATCTCCACGCTGCCATCAAGGCTTACATGGTATGCGGCGTATGGCCGGCACAAGGAAAGTGCTTTGACCTCACCTCTTATATAAAGAACGCTGATTTCTCTGCCGGTCTTGATGCATGGTCTTGTGTGAATGACACACTGTACATGGGTACTAACCCTGCCATGATGACCTATAAGTTCTTCGCCGGGACATCTAATATGGACTATATGAAGATACATCAGGCGATAGAAGGTATGCCAGAGGGCGCCTATCAGTTCATGGCTAATGCGACATACCGCATGAATGCCGCCCTTGACTACACCTATCCGCAGGATGCAGACATGGAACAGGCCATACGCCAGTATGACACCAACGGGTCTTTCTTCGTTGTCGCTAACAGTGACAGCATCGAAATGCGCGGCCTCCTTAAAGGACGCACAGTGGAAGATTACACTGAAATCCTCGCCGGTCAGGACTACCGTCACGACCGTGTGGGCAATGCCTTCCTCAATGACTACTCTCTTAACACTCTCGCCTTCAAGGTTGCGGCCACTGATGGCGGCAAGATAGACCTTGGCCTGTCAGTAAAGAATGCTGTTGACACATCAATCCTCTGGGCTGACAACTTCCAGTTGCTCTTCTGGGGTGACAAGGTTCCTACCGGAGTGGAGACCGTTACACCGGCCGACACCACTGTGAATGTGCTGCGTGGTGCTGCTTACAACGTATGGGGCCAGAAGGTTGACGATTCCTATAAGGGCATCATCATCATGAATGGCAAGAAGTATCAGGTGAAGTAGTTTTTTTAACATACTGTAATAAAGAAGGGTCTCCTGGGTCATACGTACGCAGGAGACCCTTTTCGTTTGTTTTTGTAGAATGTAATTGCCGTGTAATTATTGTGGCTTGGCGACAGTGTGGAAATGTCCGCAAACAATGACCTATTGTCCTTTGAAATATGATTCGGATTAAATGTGCAGTGTATTGGACGAATTTATTCGTTGCTTTTCCATAAAATATTGTTATTTTGCCAACAGTTCATCAAAACGGATGAAATAAGAATAAACATTATTTACTAATCTAACTGAAGCAATGAAGAAAAGTTATCTTATATTATTGGCGTTGGCATTATGCCTCACCGGTGGTGAATGTTTTGCCCAAGACTATGAGTGGGACTTCACAAACAGCACTCTGTGGAATGCGAATTTGATCACAGGTTATTACACTTCCACGGGAGGCAGTGTGGTGTCAGAAACGGAACCGGCCGACACAAAGTCTATATATGTGTGTTCTACGGGTACAATGTCGTTGAATTCAGGAAATTACTATCAGGTAAAGGCGCAAAGCAATGCAGCGGCAGCCCCCGTTGATGACTATATAAAAGTGGAGATTCCTGTGGGATATACCGTTAATGTTACGATGCGTTGTTTAACTACAGGCTATTCTAACACTTGTTATCTGCTTGTAAAGGATAACAGTGCCAGCGTCGTTGCGAGCCAGACAACCAAAAGTACTGCCTATGTGGACTGTAGTTATAAAAATGAAACAAACACAACTTTGATAGCTTATGTCTTCACCGTGGCCAGGGCAGCATCAAAAAACTCGGCAATCCAATCCATCAAGTTGCTCGAGACTTCTACCGTACCGCATGCTTACACTGTCAAATTCA
>CAYYEN010000426.1:0-3457 GCA_964470795.1 uncultured Spirochaetaceae bacterium
AAGCGGTCAACAAGGAGCTGATCGGTTTGTACCGGGATATTGGGAGGATGATTGCCCGGAGACAGGAGTACGAAGGGTGGGGCAAATCGGTAGTCAAGCAGCTCTCAGATGATCTTCAGCAGGAGTTTCCCGGCATCAAAGGCTTTTCCGTCCAGAATCTCTGGTATATGCGGCAGTTTTACCAGGAGTATCACGACAGCGAAAAACTCCAACCGCTGGTTGGAGAAATCCAGGGAGAAGAACCGCACCATCGTCGAGTACGCCCTGCAGCCCTCCATACCACCCATCGGCGTCGCCACATACCGGACGGTCAGGGAACTGCCCCGGGAACTCAAAGGGGAACTCCCGGGCACGAAGGAGATCGCGAGGTTGCTGGAGGATGGGGAATGAAGGGGGTTTGCAGTCGGATGGATACGCCTGCTCGTTCTGCGGCGCGACCCTGCCGGGAGTTTGTGCAACGGTGCATTGCACGAATTCCGTGGCGTGGTGATATCGTCCTGCTCAGCAAGATGAAAGACCCAAACTGTTGGGAAAAGGGAATAGCGCGTGATTGGTTCGATAAGACGGTGTGGTTGGCGACAAGAAGCAGGGAGAACTGTGACGGGGTAAGAGTATGAGTTGTAAGCAAACTCATATTGGAGAGTTTGTTGCTTCAGGGCAAATTCACATTCAAACAGGACCATTTGGCACTCAACTTGGAGCGTCAGATTATACCTCTGAAGGGACTCCCGTAATAAATGTCCGCAATATCGGATACGGCAACTTGCGACCGGACAAACTGGAGTATATACCAGATTCAGTTGTAAAACGATTGAAAAAGCATGTTCTGGAACGGAACGATATAGTATTCGGACGGAAAGGTGCAGTTGATCGACATCTGTTGGTCTCTGATGAGCAAGCAGGCTGGGTACAGGGTTCTGACTGTATACGCCTCCGAGTATTATCTGGTTCCATAAACCCGATATTTCTTTCCTTTGTTTTGAGACTAGATAACCATAAACAGTGGATGCTCAGCCAATGTTCCAACAAAGCAACAATGGCGTCATTAAATCAAGGCGTTATCAATAGAATTCCAATATGCGTACCTGACAGAGCAACGCAAAAATCTATTGTGTTCATTCTAAAGAGTTACGACGACCTGATCGAGAACAACCGGCGGCGGATCCAGCTGCTCGAAGAGGCGGCGCGGTTGCTCTACCGGGAGTGGTTCGTCCACCTCCGCTTCCCCGGCCACGAGCACGTTGCGATCAAGGACGGCGTGCCGGAGGGGTGGGAGAGAAGGACACTTGGCGACCTGTGCAAAGAGATTCGTGAAACGGTGAAACCGGAGGCACTTGAGCCGGATACTCCATACATTGGCCTGGAACATATGCCCCGCCGTTCAATTTCTCTTGGCGAATGGGGCACAGCGGAGCAGATAACGAGCAGCAAACATCGATTTCACGAAGGCGATATCTTATTTGGAAAAATTCGCCCCTACTTCCACAAAGTCGGCATCGCGTTTGTAGACGGTATCGCTTCATCCGACACGATTGTAATACGCCCTTGTGAGCACGATCTCCGCAACTTCGTGCTGATGACCGTATCTAGCGACCCTTTCGTCGCAGTTACCGCACAGACGATGAGAGAGGGCTCGAAGATGCCTCGTGCTGACTGGAAACAGATGCAGGCATACCTCACACCGCTTCCCCCATCTGGCCTTCTTGATAACTTCGACAGATCTATCCAGGCGATAATCGAACAACTCAAAAGCCTCAGCCTCACCAATCAGAAACTTGCACAGGCCCGCGACCTCCTCCTCCCCCACCTGATGAACGGAGAGATTATTGTATGAGTGACACTGTTTTTACCAAAGTTGATTACGACCTCAATTCGTTGGTCAAGTACATTGAAATGGGTATAATAGGCCTCCCGGATATCCAGCGGCCGTTCGTATGGAAGAATGCGAAGGTACGCGACCTCTTCGATTCCATGTACCGCGGCTACCCGGTAGGTTACCTGCTGCTATGGCGCAATGACCTCGCTGGCAACCGTACCATAGGGACGGACACCAAGCAAAAATCGCCGCAACTGGTGGTTGTTGACGGACAACAGCGGCTCACATCGCTCTATGCAGTGGTCAGAGGGGTATCTGTTGTTAGAGCGAACTATACTACTGAGCGGATCTACATCGCCTTCAATCCATTGGAAGAACGATTCGAGGTTGCCGATGCTGCTATCCGACGAGACAAAGCATTTATCCCGGATATCTCTCAGATCTGGAGCGATGACACCGATATCTTCGAGGTGGTCGACGACTATCTCGAAGGGTTGCGAATCTCGCGTGATGTGGCGGAAGATGAAACTAAGCGCATCCGAAAGTCCATCTCGAAACTGCAGTCACTGACGACCTTTCCTTTCACTGCCCTGGAACTGGCGGCAGACATATCCGAAGAAGATGTTTCCGATGTCTTTGTCCGCATCAACAGTAAAGGCACCTCACTCAACCAGGCGGACTTCATCCTGACGCTGATGTCTGTCTTCTGGGATGAGGGGCGGGCTGAACTGGAGCGTTTCTGCCGCGATGCCCGTCAACCCACCAAAGGCAGGGCTTCGCCGTTCAACTACTTCATCGAACCGGGGCCGGCCCAGTTGCTGCGTGTCAGTGTCGGTCTGGCGTTCAAACGCGCTCGCCTGCAATACGTATACTCCATCCTGCGAGGCAAGGATCTGGAGACCGAACAGTTCAGTGATGAACGCCGGATTGAACAATTTGAGTGTCTTAAAGACGCCCAATCGCGTGTGCTCAACATCCAGTACTGGCACGACTTTCTGAACTGCATCCGGCTTGCAGGTTTCCGCAGTGGTAAGATGATCAGTTCTCAGAACAACCTGCTGTTCTCATACATCCTGTACCTGATCGGTCGCACGGAGATTGGAGTTGACGGGTTTACCCTTCGCAAGACAATCGCGCAGTGGTTCTTTATGTCAGCGGTGACCGGGCGGTACACCGGATCTCCGGAATCGGCGCTGGAATCCGATCTTGCTCGCCTGCGCGATGTTGACACACCCGAGATGTTCATCAGCCGCCTCCAGAGCATCTGCGATATCTCCCTGACCAATGACTTCTGGGACGTGACGCTACCAAACGACCTGGCGACGTCCTCCCCCCGCAGTCCATCACTGTTTGCATACTATGCCGCCCTGGTCCTGCTTGACGCCCCGGCATTGTTCTCCAGTACCAGGGTAGGAGATCTCCTGGATCCGGCAATTCATGCCGCCCGTTCGACGGTCGAGCAGCATCACCTTTATCCCAAAGCTCACCTGGCTACTCTGAACATTACAGATACACGTGAGATCAACCAGATTGCCAACTACGCCTACGTCGAATGGGGAGATAACAATAAAATAGCGGATCGGGGGCCGGCGGACTACCTCCCGCAGTTGAAGATACGCTTCACCCGCCCCGAACTGGCAA
>CAYYEN010000427.1:0-3442 GCA_964470795.1 uncultured Spirochaetaceae bacterium
TCGAGCGGATGATAGTCTCCAGTCTTATCCATAGAGCCAAGCTCTTCATTATAAAGGGAGCAAGGGGAGGTGATGCCCGCATTGATAACATTGCCTTTATAAAGGGCTACTTTAGCTTTTCCTGTTACATTCACTTGGCTTTGCTTAAAGAGGGATGTGAGCATATTAAACTCAGGAGAGCCCCAGTAGCCGTTATAAATGAGCTCTGCATATTTTGGTGATAGCATATCTCTTAAGTGCATTGCTTCTTTATCCATGGTAATACCTTCAAGGTTGTGGTGTGCTTTCCAAAGAATCTCACAACCCGGAGTTTCATAAACGCCACGTGATTTTATTCCAACAAATCTGTTTTCTACCATATCAAGACGACCAATTGCATTATCGTGTCCTACTTTATTTAAGTAGTTGATAACCTCTAGAGGTGTATTGTATTGAGTATTATCCTCAAGGTTTGTGACAGAGAGTGGAATACCATCCTTAAATTCAATTTCAAGTAAGGTTTCTTTATCTGGTGCATCAAAGTAGGAGAGGGTTCTTGAATAAACATCTTCAGGGCAACGTTTGCTAGGATTTTCCAAAATTCCTGCCTCGTGGGAGATGTGAATCAAGTTCTCATCTTCTGAGTAAGGTTTCTTTAATGATGCTTTTACTGGAATTTCATACTTTTCAGCATAAGAGAGCATATCTGATCTGCCTTCAAATTGAGCTAAGAATTCTTCATCTTTCCAAGGTGAGATAATATTTACGTTAGGAAGGTTCATATAATAGCCAAATTCAAATCGCACTTGGTCATTGCCTTTACCTGTTGCGCCATGAGCTACATAGGTAGTGCCTTCAGCTTTTGCAATTTCAGCTTGCGCTTTTGCAATGATAGGACGTGCAAGGGCGGTTCCTAAGAGGTAGGAACTTTCATAAATGGTATTTGCTTGAAGGGCGGGATATACATAGTCTGTAACTAACTGTTCTTTTAAGTCCTTGATATAGACTTTAACAGCACCCGTTTTATAGGCTTTTTCTTCCACTGCTTTAAAATCTTCTTTCTGTCCTACATCAGCAACATAGGCAATAACATCAAATCCTTTATTTACAAGCCACTTTAAGATTACCGAAGTATCGAGGCCACCTGAATATGCTAATACAACTTTTTTTCTGCTCATTTTAAATTCTCCTATAAGAATGATTAATATTTTGCATAAATATTTAATTAGTTCAAGTATATTTATGCATAAATTAGCAATATATTAACGAAATATGAAATAATATGCATAAATTTAGAGAAAACTATGAATATTTAGTAGATTATAAATAAATATTATTAACTTGTAAAATTTACCCGCTTTGATTATTCTAATTTATATGATTGGATTTTTTATTAAAAAAGCATTTTTTGATGGTTGGGATAACTTAGTTGTAATGGTTTTATACAACTTAGGCTTTATCGCGTTCCTTTTTGGAATCTGGGCAGCTATGGGACTTGGTGTTACTAACCCTGTATTAGCTTATGTGGTACTTGCAGTACTGCTCTTCGCCTTTTCCGTTTTTTGCGGAGCGATAAGTCACTTAACGCATGCCTGGAGTAGTTACCAGCATGATTCTTGGGCGAATTTTAAAGAAGGCTTTAAGCGTAATTTTAGACATTCCGTCCTCTTTTTTGTAGTACTGTTACTCTTAACCCTCTTAATCTTCTTTGTAATGCCTTTTTATTCCTCCTTTTCAAATATACTTGGCTTGATAATCACAGTAGTACTCTTTTGGGTAGTGTTATCCTTTGCTTTAGCCCTCTGTTATTATTTCCCCTTAACAGAATTGCTTCCAGGAGACAGGCCTTTAAAAACGCTTAAAAAGTGTTTTGTCATATTAATAGATAACTTTGGTTTTTCTATCTTCTTTGGCATTTATCGCCTCCTTATGTTAGCCCTTACCGTCGCTACCATGGGATTAATTCCAGGAGGAGCAGGACTGTCCTTAGCCCACCAAGTTGCAGGACGGCTTATCATGCTTAAGTATGATTATATTGAAGCAAATACAGATGTCGATAGAAAGCATCTTCCTTGGGAAGACATCTTATATGAAGAGAGAGAAAAGGTTGGACCACGTTCATTTAAGAATATGATCTTTCCTTGGAAGGACTAATTATATAAAAGAGAGGGAGTAAGCAATTGCTCCCTTTACAATTTTAAAAGGATATAAAGTATGTATGAAATTGAATTGAAAGCTGAAATTACAAATAGTGAGGCTATAAAGCTTACTATAGATAGCCTAGTTAATTATGTAGGAGATCCTATAGAAAAGAAGGATATCTACTACAAGAAGCCAGGAGAGAGTGTTCCCTCCTTTCGTATTCGAAAAGAGAATGATTACATTCTAATGACTACTAAGAACAATAAAAGAGTTGATGGTATTGAGACTAACGAAGAAATTGAATTTCAAGTTGATATGAAATACTTTGACCAAACAGTACGTTTTGCTGAAAACCTTGGTTATGAAATCTTAATCTACAAGCATAAGACTGGATGGCAATGGATCTATGATACTATTCATGTCGAACTTTTATATGTTGACACTTTAGGCTGGTATTTAGAGCTGGAAATTGTTGCAAAAGATTTATCTCAAAAAGAAGAGGATGTTGAAAAGCTTTATAACTTCTTAAGACTCTGCAACATCCCGAAATCTTGTATTAGCAATAGATCTTATCAACAGATGCTACAAGAGCAACAAGTATTGAAAGAAGAAGGAAACAGTTGCCACTAAGAAAACGCCATTAGTTGCAGGCTTATGCCAGCGAGAAGGTGTTAACATTGGGATAAGCCCTGCGATTATCAACATAACCGCAAGCCCGGTTAAGGATACATTGCCTTTCGCAATTACCAAGATGATAATTGCATAGGCAATATAACTTGAGTTTGCGGCTCTTTGTCCAAACTTTGTGCCAAACGAGATAAAGAATACTGAAAGGGCTGCAAAAGCAAAGGTAAGGATAAAGAATACTTTAGAAGTGTTATTTATAATAAAGAGGCTGCTTAATAAAAGGATAAGGGGCACATTAGAGAGTCCAAATCTGACAAGATAGAGTGGCTTACGTGCTCTAGAGCTTTGGTCGAAGAAGTGAAAAATTGCTGAGACTATAAAGTAGAGAATGAAGAAAATAAAGGTGTTGATAACCATTGCTAAGGTCATTCCATTCAGATGGGCTTTAACTGCAGTAACCGCTAGAAAAGAAATCATAATGCAAGAGGCAAGGATGTCGATAATTGCATTGAAGACAGAAATTGGGTGGTAATCATGTTTGAGAGTCTTTTGTGGATTGTCAAAACTCTTGCTATCGTAGTTAAAGTTAAACTTATTACCATTCTTTAACTTAGCATCAAAGTTTAAGTAGTCGAGCTCATCATAATGATCAACTATCTCATTTAACTTAAGTTTTAATTCTTTAAACGTCGTT
>CAYYEN010000428.1:0-3435 GCA_964470795.1 uncultured Spirochaetaceae bacterium
GTTTTATTTCCTTCTCCATCGGTAATAGAAATAAGATTTCCAAAGGCATCTTTTGTTTGTGTTGAAAAAACTGCATCACCTTGGTTAATAGAAACTGTTCGTCCATTATTTGAATATGAATATTCAAGCCAGCTTTCTGCACTCGCTTTATTATTTGTGCTTCCAATACAATATGTTTTTATGCGACCGAGAGCATCATAGGAATAAAATTCTTTTTTACCAGGAGATTGCGTTTCACTCACTTCACCAAATTCATTGTATATAAAAGACGAAACGTTTCCTTTTGCATCAGTAATTGTGTTAAGACTTCCATTTGGATTATAAGTATACGAAAGTTTTCCGCTGCCATTTTTTTCACTCATCGAAGAGATAAGCCCTTTGTCATCATAGTTGTAGGAATATAACCCACCGAATGCGTTTTGATTTTCTTTTAATCGACCTTGAGCTGAATAGGTTTGTAAAGTTATTTCTGAAGCCTTTGTTGTTTGAATTGTACGACCCCATTCATCCTTTGTTTGACTTATTACTCGATTCAATGGATCAGTCATACTAATAATTTCTTGTGTAAGATTTTTTGTATATGAATATTCGATTTTATACAGATCCTTAGATTTTGCTTTTCCCGTTTTGTCAACTTCTGATTGTACAATTTCTTTTACTCGACCTGAAATATCATAAATATATTCTTGTTTCCAACCACCTTCATCATCCCAAAAAATTTCAGTTTCAATTTCACCTGCTGGTTTATAGGTATATGAAACAATCGTGTTTCCTTGTATCTTTTTTTCTAAAAGTAAATGCCGCTTGTCATACACAAATTCTGTTTCGATTACTTTTCCTGTGAAGCTATCTTTTTCGACAAGAGACACTAAATCTTTTCGATTGTTATACGTAATTTTTCTTTCAAGCCCATTAGGATACTGTACTATTGTTTCTTTCCCTTTATATTCATAACTTGTTTTTTCGTTCAAGGGATTAATATATGACAGAACTCGATTTTGCCCATCGTAAGTCCAAGCTTCTGTCCTTTGCAAAGTTCCAGTTCCCGTTTTTCTTGAAACTACATTTCCATAGACATCATAACTGTATTGACTAAAAAGACTTCCTTGAGTTGAAGAAATCAATTGTCCTTTTGGATTATATGTTGCAGAAAAAATACGCTCTTGACCTTTTTGAATTGAAAGTAAATTATTTTTCCCATCATAATTAAAGCGACTTTCAAGACCATCTCTATCTTTATAATACGTAATTGAATTAAATGTATTATACTGCCATTGCTCACTGCTTCCATCAGAATATGAAGCAGACCTTTTGTTTCCTCTCTCATCATAGGTAAAAGAAGTTGCCGACCCATTTTTTATGAGCTTTATAAGATTACCATCTTCATCGTAGGAAAATGTTTCAATCGAAGCATCAGAGTATTTTGTTTTAGTTGTCCTATGATTTTCATCATACCAATATTCTGTTTTGACCCCTGAATGATCTGTGTATAATAAATACGAGCTGTCTTTACTATACTCAAATGTTTCAGAAAAGCCTTCTTCGTTTTTGGTTTCACTTACTAATTTTTTCTTTCCATCTGTAAAATCGTATTTTAAAACAACGTTTGCGTTTTCTCCAGGCTTTGTTATTTTAGTTAATAAAATGCCTTCATAGGAAAATTGAATTAAATCTCCTTCTCTGTCTTTTACACTAGAAAGCTTATCACCTGAATAATTATATTCGACTGTATCGCTTTTATCTCGTGCGTTTTCAATTTTCACTAATCGATTGTTTTGCCAATAAAAATTAACTAATGGATATGTCCCCTCAGAATCTTTTCCGTCAATAGAAGTTAAATAAAAATCTTTGTTATAATTAAAGCAAAGTGCAATCCCATGAATGTTTTGAATTTTTTCAAGTAAGCCATATTGAGTATAAAACCAGGTACTTCCATCATCTTGCTTCCATTCAAAACTGCCATCTGCATTTAATAGTAACTCTCTTGTATCACCTGGATTCATTGCAGTAGTTTTCGAGCCATTTGGATAATGATTTTTTCCCTCTTTATACACTGGCTCATTTTCTATGCGATACAAGTAAGCTGAACCCTTTGTATCAAACACTTTTATAACATCATTTCCACAAGTGATAAGATCCAAAAATGAATCACCTCTTTGGGCATACATATTATACTCTCGATTTGCTCGACAATGAGTTAATTCTTTTTCAGATTGAACAACTAAAGCTTTTTGTTTTGCACGTTCTATTTCTTGTAAAGCAATTTCATTTCGTATTTTTACTAATTTTCCTTGTGGATTATTTTTTTTATCATATGCTAACTCTTTTTCGCAAGTTGTTTTCAAGTTTGTGTAATAAGCTATGTTACTAACACATTTACTTATATACGAATTAATTTCTGTTAGACTTGATGCAGATAAATTATATTGTCTTTTTGTATCTTCATATTTCCCTTTTTGAATACTCAATTCATTAATTTTTTTTATACTCAATGTTAATTTTGTTTCATAATATTTTTTTAATTCTTGATATTGTTTGTTTGAATTTTCTATAAGTGAAATAGTATTAGCTCGTAACTCTATTAGATCTGCAAGTTCATTCTCTGGTTTGTATTTTTCACAGCGAAGAATTCTCGAATCAAGACTCAAATACCATAAAGTTTCTAAAGCACCAGAGAGCGTTTTTTCACTTTGATAATGCCGAGTAATAGGAAACTCCAAGCCTTGAAAAGACACAAGCATATCCACTTCATCAAAAACATAAGAACCTGTAGATAGTAAAACAGGATCACCAATAGGAGCGGAAGCACTCGCTTTTGACTGTGAAATTGATTCTCCTGTTTTAGCATCCTGGACTGTTACATTAGTTTTAATAGTAACAGTTCCTTTTACTGAATTGCCAGAAGCTTCACCACTACTAGATATAACTTTATTAATTTTTTCAGCTTCTTCATCAGCTATTTTTTGAACAGCTTCTTCTATCTGACTTTGAGTCGGTGGTTTATCTCCTTCAAAGAGCACTTGTTTTTCACGCTCTTCGGGAGTTGACCCTTGCGGCATACCACCATGATCCTTATAGTTATCAGGATTGCGTGCATCTTCGTTAGAATCAAACTCTAGCGAATCACCATTTCCAGCTTTCCAAGTTCCGTCTGGGTTTTGCGTGGGATTATTATAAGACACATAAACAATATATTTTATTGTTACCCAATAATCAGCAAAAACTGAAGATAAAACTAAAGCAAATAAAATACATATAACCAACTTTTTTTTCATACTTTACTCCACACTTTATTTTTTTTATAAAAAAGAAAGGTACTCAAGAGGGAAAAAATACTTTTTATAAATCCACTATTACAATACTATAGTATTATTATATTTGTCAATGAAAAGGTCATGTCAAGTATTTTGTGTAAACTTTTTTTACCAATTTTAT
>CAYYEN010000429.1:0-3434 GCA_964470795.1 uncultured Spirochaetaceae bacterium
TGCGGAGTTCATTATCTGCCAGATTACCAGATGATGGTGCAGATGTGAGTTTTATGAAATCAAACCAGTTGATTCCGGATATTGTACATCTGTAGGCAGAACGAGGTAATGTCACAGGCTGGTCGTTAATACCAGGATCATACTGTGTAATTACACCAGGTTCATCGGAGTTATTGACAATTACCACTTTCTCCATATCAAGATTTGTGACTTCCTTGACAACAACATCGATCTCACGAACCTTGTCAATATTTGCAGTAATGGAATCATCAACGTTGATTGTTACTGGTGTATTAGGCTGAACATCAACATTGATCTGTAATGGTGCACTAACTTCTGCGGGGACGGTTTCCTGTGGGGACTGTGGTGTCTGAGATGTTGTACCTATTGAACCATTCTCTGCCAATTCTTCCTTTGCGGTTTTTCCGTTAGGGAGTATCCAGTTTGACAGAATCTTGTCTTCAAATTCGGGTGTGATTATTTCACCACTGTTGTGGTATATATCAATGAGATCACCCATAATGTGCATCTTCTGAACATTACCACCGCCGGGAAGTTCTCTTACATCGGGAATCGATCCTGATATAATATGATACTTCGCAACAACTCTGTTGACCATCTGAGCGACAATCGCAAGTTTCTCAGACTGAAATCCAATGGCTTCACGATTATAATTTTCATCCTTTTCATCAGGAGCCTGGAATGCATCGGGAAGTTTGTTTTTCTTTGCATTGGCATACATTGTTTCACGTTCTTTGATACGTGCATCATCTTCAGCTTTGAGTTCATTTTCCAGATCATCATCACCATAATCGATTTCATCAGTTTTGACCTCTGTTGAAATGTTTGGTTCTATAGGGTATGGAGCTGGAATATGGGGTTCGAATGTTGGCGGATCGAGTTTCTCCATCGGTGTTGATTCTGATGTTGTTTCTGTATCCGGTGTTTTGATGTTACCTGCTGCGGCAGCATGACGACGTAAAAGCTCATCAAGCTTATCATTGTTAGGCATGAATAATCACCTATCTTTCTTAAAAATAATATGTCAAACATATATAGATATCAGAGATATCTAATTACCATTTCAGTACGACCCGGAATATAATTATATCTAGAATTTTGAAATTCCATATATATATTATTAATATGAATAAGAAGATAGAAATATCAACTTATTCAATACATTAATTACATTTTAAACTGGGGTAACGGACTCGTCATCCGCCTGCTGCAAATTATGTATGCAGGTCCAGGAGGTATTATTATGAAAAACACATTTGTACTTAACGGACTGAACATCACAATCGAAGGACAGCCTATCGCTATCGACAAACTCGAAGTAACATCCGAGATGTCAGCACAGGAGCTCGCTACATCAGGCGGTCTCATCAAGGCTCTCGTTGGAGAGCTGAAGCCTCTTATCCAGGAGGCTGTTAAGCCGGTTGCAACACCGGCTGTAACTACAACCACACCCAACAATAACTACAACAAGAGCAATAACAACTATAACAACAACTACAAGAATAACAAGAACGACAACTACAAGAAAGAAAGCCGACAGCATAATTTCGACGCTATACCAAAGCCGGAAGGTTTCAAAGAAGTGGGGTATAAGCGCTGGATATATGAATCCGGCTCATACACAGGAGAAGATCGCCTTGCTGTACATGTGGATAACGCTAAATATGGAGTTATCCACATCAATGTAATGTCAACTCATCAGTCGGTACATATTCATATGTACCCTGACAATACGACATATAACGGAGCGTCTCCAGAGACTATCCGTGAAATACTGAAACATATTGGCATGCCTGAAGAGCTTCAGCATTACATACTCAAGGTGGTGGCTCTCTAATGAAAGTCGCTATCAAAGTAATACATTTCCTCGCCTGGTTCTTAGCCGGGTGAGGAATACTCCCATTTCAACGCGGGAGTATAAATATAGCGTAATGTTTATACAGTATCCAAACGATTTAAAGAATGCTCCCATAACGGGAGCATTCTTTTTTGTTGTTAACAACGTATATCGGGTAATTTTTTCAAGTCGGGATGAACACCCGGAATATAACTTAAGACCATTCTTCGGTTACGTCCCCAATGTTCAAACGAACGTGCATATTTAACAATGTCACGAACGACAAAATACCAACATTCTTTTCCACGGTCACGCAAACGAACAACAATCTGTTCGGTTATAATCAATGATGCTGCTTGGTCAAAGTTTACAACACAACCAAGATTCTTGAAGTCAACACCAGTACCCGCAGATGCAGATGTTGATAAGATATAATCACATTCCATACTCTCAACGCGTTCACGCATTGGGATCTTACCATTGATTACACCAATCTTTGCACCACTGAAGAATGGATCACGTTTCATCATTGCCACAACAGTATCAATGATTTCCAACATTGGTAACAGTATCAATATTCGTCCATCATACGTTTCAGTATTTTTTGCAATCTTGATCAGTCTGATTACATTATTCAAGAACGGTTTTCCATCTTGATAGTGCATCAACATGTTATAGTATGATGCTTTGATTAATCCTTTAGTACCGAATCGCAAATACTTCTGACACAATGAGCGTGATGGGTAGTAATGAATATCCTGCAGATAAATGTTGATGTATTCTTTCTGGTATTCTTCATATGAAGCATTACCAACGAATCTATCCGCATCAAGATACATTCGATTCAGAATATCATCTTCTTCCATACTACTACGACCGAGGGTCGCCGATAGATACCAATTGTGTTTGATGTTGCATATTGCATCAAATCTCATAATTGCTTTCAGAGCCAGATGTGCTTCATCGATAACTTTAATACCATATCGAGCATCCTCAATCGATTTCATCAGCTGTCTCCAATCTTTACGAAGTTCATTTCCTAAAGAAGCAATTGTAACAACTGTAAGTTTTTTATTTTTTCCATCATGGATATTAGTTGCAATGTCTTTACGTTCAATACCGAAGTTCTCAAAGTTCTCAATCCACTGATTCTTCAAATTGGCTGTTGGAGCAATGATCAATGGTTTGAGATGCATGTTGGATATTGCATATGATGCCATGAACGTGTTATGTGTAACAATGAAACCATTTGCCAAATACAGATGTTCGGGATTATCCACGAGAATACATCTACATTTTGCTCGATCAACTTTCCGTATGTCAGTAATGAATAAATCCTTATAGTAGTTTTTCGGTTCTTTATCACTTGCATCAAGTGCTCTTCCAAGCTTACTTGGTAATGTAAAGACCTGTTTTTTGAATGTGTGTGGCGTTCGGAATAAAACATTTGCACAATAACCCGAAGTGTACTTGTGTTTACGTTTATCAATACAAATTGTTGCAGAGTATCCAAATGAACGAACCAACCACTGAACTTGTTTGGCTAATTTTTCAGATGTTGTAGTATATCTTGTAT
>CAYYEN010000430.1:0-3418 GCA_964470795.1 uncultured Spirochaetaceae bacterium
CGTGCATTGGAAAGGTCAATGGTCCGGCTTGCTGGACAGGCCTTCTTCACTGGCGCTGCTTTTGAAGAAGGCTTTTTTTATTGGAACTTTGACGTAAAGTGTCAGGGTTAGGGGTTAGAGTTAATGAAGATTTTCCCTAATAAGTACTTATTTATGGAAAGTTGGATAGACTATACTCAAAAATGAGTGTGTGCAAGTAGTCAAAAGTCCAAAAAATCCAATAAAAAGATTGATTTTGGCTGCTTTTGAGTGTAAAATAATAAGTTGATGAGAGTTTAGTATTAATACCACATTTTTTATTTAGAATATTTTTTATAGATATCTGTGGAATATTTTTGCTCTCTTCATGCTTTTTAATAGGAGAACAGAAGTACTCATGGAAGTTAAGCCAAAATATGAACGTGGACAGCCCGTTATAGATACATTTGAAAACCGGCACGGAATAATAACCGGAAAAACGCGGAAAATAGGAGATACTGTTCTGTGGGAGGTATCTTTTGGAAATTCTGAAGGAAGAGCTTTCATAGATGAGGACGAGCTGACAGCGAAAACGGAAGAAGATGATTTATTAGGTTTATTTAAAAATCAGTTATTTGGAACTATTCTTGATCTAAGAATCCTAATAAACAGCATACGAATGAAAGGTGAACTTACCAATGTGTATTATTCAATGCATATTGGTATGGCAGAATTCATGCCTCATCAGTTCAAGCCTGTTATGAAATTTATTGAATCAACTACCGGGAAGTTGTTAATAGCGGATGAGGTTGGTTTAGGAAAGACCATTGAATCCCTTTACATCTGGAAGGAACTTGTTGCGCGTGAAAATGCAAAAAGATTGCTGCTTCTTGTTCCTTCATCGCTTCGTGAAAAATGGAAAAACGATATGCTGCACTATTTTGGAATTGAAGCAGATATCGTCGATGCGGCTGCCCTTTTAGGTAAACTAAAAGAAGCTGCAATGTATTCTTCGAAAAAGCAGTTTGCTTTAATAGCAAGTTTGGAAGGTGTTAGGCAAAAAGAAATAGACGATTTTACATCGTCGATGTCATCTGCACGGGAGCAGCTGGCTTATTTTTTAGAAGAAAAAAGTGCTGAAAATAGTCAAAAATTACTGGATCTTACGATTATAGATGAAGCTCATTACTTACGGAATTCTTCAACTGCGAGTTTTAGAACTGGAGAGCGTATACGAGATGTATCTTCCTCTTTACTATTGTTGTCTGCTACTCCTATTCAAACAAGTGAAGATAACCTGTTTAATCTTCTTCGTCTTATGTCTCCCGAGGAATATTATGATAAACAAACCTTCAAATATTTTATTGAAGAAAATAAAAAACTTATAGAACTCGCTAATGCAATTCGTTCGAAAGAATCTTTAAATGCAATACTCGAAAAAATAGAAAAAGCAAAAAAAAGCTACTTAACACAAAATGATTCTTTTTTTGATGTTTTAGAAAAGGAAGCTGCTCAAAAACTACATGATAACGATTGGAGAATTCATACTTTTTTAACTATAACAAGCAAATATTTTTATGATAGTTTAATTAACAGAACAAGGAAAAGAGATGTTTTTGAAAATAGAATTATTAGAACTCCTGAAACCAAAGAGTTTGAATTTACTGTTCAGGAAAAATCAATTTATAATCATGTGACAAAAGACCTTCAAAAAAAGGTAACAAATGATTTTTCTGTATTCACTCTTATTGCAAGACAGCGTCAAATGACCAGTTCTTTGCCGGCTGCACTGCGTCAATGGCAGTCAAGGATTGTTGATGAAGATCAGTTAAACGATGATTTTGGCGAAAATGATGAAGATATCTCTCCGTTTAAATTGGAGATGTCTGAACTTATTAAAGATGTCGACATTGATCTCATAGAAAAACTGGATTCAAAGTACAAAATATTTATTAAAATAGTAAAAGGCATTTTAGCGAATGGGTATAAAAAAATTGTAGTATTTTCCTTCTATAGGGGGACTATTGAGTATATTACAAAACGGCTAAACGAGGATGGGATTTCTGCGGTAAGCATCATGGGAGGAATGGGCAATGAAAAAAATGCTGTTATAAATCAATTTAAGAAGGAAATTTCAATAAAGGTTCTTGTTTCATCGGAAGTTGGATCTGAAGGTATAGATCTTCAGTTTGCAAGTGTTGAAATAAACTATGATCTGCCATGGAATCCGATGCGGCTTGAACAGAGAATCGGCCGTATTGACCGTATAGGACAGAAAGAAAAAAAGATTTTAATTTTTAACTTGACATGTAAAGATACTATTGAAGATAGAGTAATAGAAAGGCTATATGACAGAATTGAAATATTTAAGCATTCAATAGGCGATATTGAAGAAATACTTGGAACTAAGATTCATGATTTAGCAGTAACATTAATGAGCCCCTCTCTTTCCGAGGAAGAAAAAGAGAAACAGGCAGAACAAACAATTGATGCGATTACTCAAAAGAAGCAGTTAGTTGAAGAAATGGAAGATAAGGCTTCGTTGTCTGTTGAGTATAGAGATTACATTTTAAATAATATTACTACCAGCAATAAAAACGGACGCTATATTTCAGATGAAGATATTAAGCAATACATAATAGATTTTTTTGACAGCGGTTTTTATAAAGGAACTAGAATTGATTCTCATGAATCATCAAAGGGTCTAATCATTTCATTATCGCTTGAAGCTAAATCATCGTTGTCGGATTTTATAAAAAGTAGAAATTCTGACAAGAGAACTAATCTAACAACATCTTCTTCGGGATTATTATGCGTTTTCTCCTTAGAAGAAAGTGTAAACGTGCAAAGAAGCATCTATGAATATGTCGACATTTCTCATCCTTTAATTCGATGGATTCATGAGGAGTTTCTTAATGAAGCAAGAAATCAAAATTGCTGCTCCATGGTTTCTATTCCTTTTTGTGAGGTTCAAGATTTCCCTTGTGATTACTATGTATATTTCGTGCAGGAATGGGAATTTAAAGGATTAATCAACAGAAAAGAGATTCATGTTGCTGTAGCAGATGAAAATGGAAATGTCCTGGATGATGATTGTGCTGAAACCTTATTTAATAAAGTACTAAAAACAAAGCATAGTAATTTTGAATTGCATAGGTATGTAAAAAATATTGAGCCCTTGCTTGAAGCTGTTAATTGCTGTGAAGGTTCATGCTGGGATGCTTTTGAAAAAGAAAGAGCTAAATATGAGAGTGAAAATACTCAAAGGTATGAAAAGCAAAAAAACTATCTCATAGTAACTAGTGAGAGAAAAATTAAGAAACTGGAAGCTACTCTAAATAAGCTCATAATGGAAAATAGAACTGATAAGATTATACGGTTGAACACAACGAAACTTGAAAATTTGCGTATTCAATTTGGAATTGATTTGCAAAAAATTGAGAAAAAGAAAAATGTAAGC
>CAYYEN010000431.1:0-3417 GCA_964470795.1 uncultured Spirochaetaceae bacterium
TCCAGCCGTGGTAAGACAGCTCTCCCACTCTTTATTAAGTACTTACAAACACTTGATTCTTCTTACAATATGAGCTATGAATGGCAACAACCTAAGAACAACAAGATTTTTGATCAACTTACTGCTGACTCCCTCAAAGGAAGCGGTACTTATGCAATGACCTTAATCCAAGATGGTAACCAGATTGAATCTAAGATGGTTCAAACAAAGATTCTTGACAGATTCATCCCTAAAGATTGGGCAGATGCTAACAAAACAAGCAGCGATGCTTACACTGGCTACCTACCACTCCAAACCTTAAATAAGATTTTCATGTATAACAATACAGGTGCAAAATCTTTCTCTAACGTTTGGGATTTCGTAGCTCCAGGAGAGCATGGACTTTTCATGGATGTTGATAGTGAACCAGTTGGTAAGAACTTCCTTTATATGCTTACCTCTGATAAATACTCAACCGCTTTAAAGGCTGCTTTTGATGCACTTCCTGCTGACAAAAAAGCTCTTTATGAAAAGACTATCGCTGACATGGCTCAAGATGCTAAAGATTTAAGTCTTGGTGAAAATGGTAAATATGGTCTTGCTTGGATTAAACTCTGGGTTGAAAGCTACAATGCACAAACCGATGATGGTCCTATTTGTAATACTTTAGTAGCAAAATCTGCTACTGACCAATTTGGTCTTATCGTATACTCAAAACTTAGAAGTGTTGAAGAGTCCGCAACTGTTTCCAAGAACAATGTTCAAGTTGCTGCTTACAACGATGGCTACCAAGGCTTTGGTGGTTATGGCTACTGCCACTACTTATTCGTTACCGACAACACTCCACTTCCATGGACCGCTTGTGCTTTCATCGCTTACATGACTTGTACAGTTGATGGTTTCTCTGCTTGGGGTAAAGATATTGGTGGTTATTCCTCCAACCCAACCGTTGCAGCTGATAACGAAGCTAAGTTCCACCACTCAGTACGTGGTATGGCTAAAGATGGTGTTACTGTTGAATATGCAGCAGTTAACGATCGCGGTTATGACTGGTGGGTTAACAATGGCCAATTAGTTGTTGAAGATCCTGAGTATTGTGCATCAGTTGCCTTCACAGTAGGTAGCTGGCTCGAAATGCTTACAAAATACAAACCTTGAACTATTTATTAATCTAAACACCTTCCCCCGGAGTCTCAAATTCTGGGGGAATTTAAACTTTAAAGCCTATGAAAAAAACTAATACAACAACAATTTCACAGAGCGCTCTTGTACTAAATAAATTAAAAACCTTCTTCTCTAAACCTCAGAATGTAATTCTATTACTGATGGGTATTGTTTTAACAATAAGTACAGTTGCTCCAATTATTGCAATTCTTGCAGATACCATACAAATACACCCAGGGACGATAGATGCCTATTTATCGAAGAAAAACTCTGGTGTCTCTTTAGTCAATTATATTGACCTATTCACTTCGAAATTAGTACGGACCAACCTTTGGTCTCCTTTACTTAATACCCTATATTTATCCTTAGGTTCTTGTGTAGTAGCAATCCTCTTTGGAGGAACCTTTGCTTTCTTAATTACAAGAACTAATCTTGAATGGAAAAAATACTTAAGTTCTATCTTTATCTTCCCCTATATCATGCCTCAATGGACACTAGCTGTTGTTTGGCAACACCTCTTTAGTTCTAATGCAGTAACGGGAACCTCTGATGGACTTCTAGCATCTTTAGGCTGTGTTATGCCTTCTTGGTGGTGTGTGGGATTATTCCCAAGTATCGTAGTACTTGGCTTACACTATGCTCCTTTTGCTTATATCCTTATTGGAGGAATCTTTCGCAATATGGATGCAAACCTAGAAGAAGCTGCAACCATTTTGGATACTCCAAGATGGAAGACCATGTTTAGAATAACTCTTCCCATGATCAAACCAGCAATTTTATCAACTGTATTGTTAGTCTTTGGTGGTGCAATGGGAAGCTACCCTGTTCCTCACTACTTAAACCTTACAACTCTTAGTACTAAATATGTTTCAATGAACAGTAAGTATACAGGAGAGGCAAGTATTCTTGCAATTATCATGATGCTCTTTGGTGTTGCCATCATGGTAGTTAACCAAGTTAGTTTAAAGAGTAGAAAGAACTATACAACTGTTACTGGAAAATCGGGTCAGACTTCTAAGATTAACTTAGGAAAAGTCGGAAAATATACAATTGCATTAGTTTTAGTAATTCTAACCTTCTTTACCAGTGTATTCCCAATTGTATCCTTTGCTTTTGAAACTTTCCTACCAAACCCAGGAGACTATAGCTTCTTATATACTGGTAACATTCAAAACCTTACTACTAAGTGGTGGGTTACTAATGAAAACATCACCGAAAACGGTATGTATGGTCAAGTTGGTATTCTCTTTAATAAGACCATATGGCATGCCTTCTTAGGTACAATAATTGTAGCACTCTGCTGTTCTTTAATTGCTGGAACTATTGGTACCATGATTGGTTATGCAGTTAGTAAAAACAGAAGAAGTAAGGGAGCGGGTTATGTTAACGCTGTCGCTTTCCTACCTTACTTGATGCCCTCCATTGCTGTAGGCGCTGCCTTCTTTATTCTGTTTTCAAATAAGTACATAAATCTATTTAATACCTATTGGATTTTAATCATTGTTGGTACAATTAAGTACATTCCTTTTGCCTCCCGTAGTGCTCTAAACTCTATGTTGCAGCTATCTGGCGAGATTGAAGAGTCAGCTATGATTCAAAACATTCCTTGGATAAAGCGAATGACAAGAATTATTATTCCAATTCAAAAGACTTCTATTCTTTCAGGTTATTTACTACCGTTCATGACTTGTTTAAGAGAATTGAGCTTATTTATGTTGTTATGTGTACAAGGCTTTATCCTTGCCACTACACTCGACTACTTTGATGAAATGGGTTTATACGCCTTCAGTAGCGGTATTAACCTAATACTTATTGTTACAATCCTTATCTGTAACACCATTGTTAATAAGGTAACTGGTGCAAGTCTAGATAAAGGAATAGGAGGTTGATCATGCCACAAATTAAACTTGAAAATATAAACAAACGCTGGGGCAAATTTTATGCCGTTGATAATTTAAACTTGGTTATAGAGGATAACGCTTTCGTTACTCTTTTAGGTCCTTCTGGTTGTGGTAAGACTACCACACTACGTATGATAGCAGGACTTGAAACCCCAACTACTGGTAAAATAACCATTGGGGATAAAGTAGTCTTCGATTCCGAACGAGGGATTAACATTCCTGCTAACAAACGTAAGGTTGGCTTTTTGTTCCAAAACTATGCACTTTGGCCAAACATGACTGTTTATCAAAACATTTCCTTTGGTCTTGAAAACATAAAAGAAGAAATGGATAAAATTGATGAAGACGCTAAAGAAGCGTCTCGTTTAATGGA
>CAYYEN010000432.1:0-3414 GCA_964470795.1 uncultured Spirochaetaceae bacterium
TAGTTAAAAAAGGAGAAAATAAATGATTATTGATGCCACAGGTCTTGCTTGTCCCGAACCTGTAATACTCACAAAAAAAGCATTAGCTAGTAGGCCCGAAGAGCTTATTGTAATAGTTGATAATGTTGCTGCTATCGAAAATGTGACTCGTTTTGCAGAGCACAGTAAGTACTCAGTTAAAAAAGAAAAAGATGCGGAAAAATGCAAATTGGTGTTAAATAAACTATGATTAAATATATAGCAACTTTTTATTCTCATTATGAAGCCTTAACTTTTAAAAAGTACCTTGAAGGCATTAATATCACAGGAACTCTTATCAGCGTTCCCCGCTCTTTATCCTCCTCTTGTGGAACTTGCTGTCAGTTCTTTACTGATAGCCCTACACTAGAGATGAAAGAGAAGGTTGAGGCTTTATATCAGGCGGTTTGTACCGATTGGGTGTGTGTTTATGGAAAATAAAGTAAAATTAACTACGATGGTTA
Source organism: uncultured Spirochaetaceae bacterium (assembly GCA_964470795.1). Taxonomy (GTDB): domain Bacteria; phylum Spirochaetota; class Spirochaetia; order Sphaerochaetales; family Sphaerochaetaceae; genus Bullifex. Next base: position 483 of record CAYYEN010000432.1, read on the forward strand.
AAACAAGTGGATGTGCTGCAAAACTTGCGCCAGCCTCTCTTCATGAAGTAATTGATACTCTTCCACTTCAAACAGATGAAAGACTGTTAGCAGGCTTTGAAACTGCAGATGATGCCTTAGTTTATAAAGTAGATGATGAGACTGTATGTATTCAAACGGTCGACTTTTTTCCGCCGATGGTGGATGATGCCTACACCTTTGGCCAAATTGCAGCAGCAAATGCTCTCTCTGATTCCTATGCAATGGGGGCTAAACCTAATGTTTGTATGAACCTAATGTGTTTTCCCGCCTGCCTCGAGTTATCTGTTATGAAAGAAATCTTATTAGGGGGACTTGATAAAGTTAAAGAAGCGGGAGCAATTATTGCCGGCGGTCATACAATTTCTGATCCCACTCCAAAATATGGGCTCACTGTTACTTCCTTTTGTAAGAAAGATGAAGTGTGGCAAAATAAAGGCTCCCGAGTTGGAGATGTTTTAGTACTGACTAAAGCTCTTGGGACCGGAGTTGTAATGACAGCTCAAAAGGCTGAGATGATAGAAACTGAAGAAATCTTTGAGTTAGCCGTAGAGAGTATGTGTACCCTTAATAAGAGAGCTTTTGAAATAGGTAAAAAATATAGTATTCATTCAGCCACAGATATAACAGGCTTTTCCCTATTAGGACACTCTTATGAGATGGCAAGTGCAAGTGGTGTAAGCTTTGAAATTGTTGCAAAACAAGTTCCAACTTTTAAAGGCGCTAAAGAATTAGCCTCTTTAGGCTTACTACCAGAAGGCCGCTATAATAATGAAGCGTTTTTAGAGGATAAAGTAGAGCTTGCTCCCACTCTTGAGCGTGAGGAAGTAGATTTGCTATACGACCCGCAAACTTCTGGCGGCTTACTGTTTTCAATGAGTAAAGAGGAAGCTGAACAATTTGTTAAAGAATTTGGCGCCCCTTCTGCAATAATTGGTAAGGTGCTGGAAAAAGGGAAAAAGGGGATAAAAGTTATCTAAACATTTTGCAACAAGTTGCAACAAAATTGCTTGCTATATTTATATACTCGTGATAGACTATGTCTAAAGGTTAGTCTTTGAATAAACCGGAGGATAACGATATGAAAAAGAATACGGCTGAAATTAAAGCCATGATTGCTGACTTAAAAAAGTTAGACACAGACAATATGTATTTGAATGATTTCTTTCACACATGGAAAGAAAGCGATGATGAGATTGCAGCTGTTTTTGAAGTAGCTGAAATCTTAAGAGGAATGAGAGAAAACAACATCTCTTCTAAAGTATTTGATAGTGGTTTAGGAATCTCTGTATTTAGAGATAACTCAACAAGAACACGTTTCTCCTTTGCTTCTGCTTGTAACCTTTTAGGTTTAGAAGTTCAAGATTTAGATGAGAAAGTATCTCAGATCGCACATGGTGAAACAGTTAGAGAAACAGCTAACATGGTTTCCTTTATGGCTGACGTTATTGGTATTCGTGATGATATGTATATCGGTAAAGGTCACACCTATATGAAGACAGTTTCTGAAGCTGTTCAAGAAGGTTATAAAGATGGTGTTTTAGAGCAACGTCCAACCCTTGTTAACTTACAATGTGATATCGACCACCCAACACAGGCTATGGCTGATTTACTTCATGTAATTAATGAATTTGGTGGTGTTGAAAACCTTAAAGGTAAGAAAGTTGCAATGACCTGGGCATATTCCCCAAGCTATGGTAAACCATTATCCGTTCCACAAGGTATTATTGGTCTCTTTACAAGATTCGGTATGGATGTAGTTCTTGCTCACCCAGAAGGATATGATGTAATGAGCGATGTTGAAGAAATTGCAGCAGCTAATGCTAAGAAGTCTGGTGGTTCTTATAAGAAAGTTAACACCATGGCTGAAGCTTTTAAGGATGCTGATATTGTTTACCCTAAATCATGGGCTCCTTTTGCAGTTATGGAAGAGAGAACCAAATTGGTTGAAGAAGGCAAGTTAGATGACCTCAAAGAATTAGAGCAACGTTGTTTAGCTAACAATGCTAAATTTAAGGATTGGACTTGTACCGAAGACTTAATGAAAACAACTAAAGATGGTAAAGCTTTGTATATGCACTGTCTACCTGCTGATATTTCTGGTCTTAGCTGTAAAGAAGGTGAAGTTGATCAATCTGTATTCGATCGTTACTTAACTCCTTTATATAAAGAAGCAAGCTTTAAACCATACATCATTGCTGCTATGATTTTCCTTGCAAAATTCAAAGATCCTTCTGCAAAACTTGCAGAACTCTTAGATGCTGCTAAACCAAGAATTAAATAACCTTTTTTGAACATTTTCCTTTAGACACAAAATTAGAGACCCTTCTTAATCGATGGGTCTCTTTTTCTATAAGGCCTAAAAAACTATGTTATACAATAGAGGTTGTTGTTACTTCCTAAAAATCTGCCCACTACAGCATCCTTAAATTGCTCATCTTTAACTGCATAAAAGAAATCTTTAGGTAAAAGGCTCATTAATAAGAGTTTTTTATTGGTATTAATATAATAAAGTGGCAATGCATTCTGTTGATTATTTCCAATTTGGCAACTGAAATTTTCAACTTAGTTAGAAATAAAAAAAGCTTTCCAAATTAAAGGAAAGCTTAATGAAATTAAGAAATCTTTTATAAACCTAGTAGTTCGTTAACCTCAGTATCTGTTAAATTATATTTATAAAAGAGTGAATAGAATTCCTTTACAAGAGAGGTTAAATCGATATCTGAATAAAGTTCAGGATAGAGTAAAGATCCAAGGTAATAGATACCTATGATTCTGTTAACAGAGGGTGGGTTATCAATCCAAGGATATGGAGCGATAGGAAGTTTAATAACTTTACCGTTCTTTACTGCCTCAAGTTCACCCCAAGTTTTATCAGTAGTGACTAATTTATAAGCCTCCTCGCTAGATAAGA
>CAYYEN010000433.1:0-3408 GCA_964470795.1 uncultured Spirochaetaceae bacterium
GGCTTAAGCATCTGGATGCCATCATTTCCCTCAAAGTCAATTAAAAGAGTATAAACAGTATCAGAGCCACTTGAAAGTGCATCGGCAGTTTCATCTCTGTTGCTTCTAAACTTTGTTGGTTTAACAAAATAATCTTTATAGGCAATTGGTAAGACTAAAACAGAAACACTTTGACCATCATAATGATAATATTGACCATTGTTGGGTCCAAGAAGTTCACTTGCAACATAGTTAACTAATTGATCTACAGTCTCGGTTATACTAACTTCAGGTTTAGCTTGTTTAATAATTCTAATAAGAATCTTAATTAAATAATAAGAAATATTATGATTTACGAAGCAATAGTGCAGTCCTGCAATACCAATAAACGGATAAAGTTCAGATAACAAAAAGCCATTTTGATAAACTCTATCAGCATCGCCTAGCCCTACAGTAAACAATTCAAGGGTCTTACGCGGAAGATTAGATTCAAGCTCCACCATATAGAAATCAAAAGTATTATCCCATTTATGAAAACTTGGACTTTTTGCAAGTAGCTCAGCCATGATAGCATCTTCAGAGCGTAAATCTCCATTTTGTTGACGACGAGTTACTTCATTTTGCATTGCTTGTAAGTATTGTAGCTTCTTAGCTTTCATCACTTCAGAGCTCTTACCAGATTTATCAATTAAAGTTGTTAATTCTTGTTGTAAAACTTCAGAGGAAACTCCAAAGATTGCTTCTGCACTTTTTGAGAATAATCTTAGGAAGGCTATCAAGATACGTTTAGTAGCCTTAATCTCACTCTCACTCATAGTGGAAGGAAAGATTTGCTTTACTAGAGTATCACGATAGGAGATAAGCAAGGAAGGAGGAAGCTTTCCTTCCTTAACACTTAAGAGGGCATACATATCAATGTATCGAAATACTCTACGAGTGAAATCTTCGCAGTAGTTCTTGATACGTTGATAATCTGCCTCTTTAATATCTACATTAGTTGAGAATCCTGTATCAATTCTCATTGATTGTGTTTGCAACAAAGATTGCAATAAATAAGGCATCAAAACCTTTGAAGGAGACTGTTCATTATCAATAACTTTTAGCTGTTCATTAGCAACCCTTTCCAAAATTGCAAGAGGGTAATACTTCTTCAAAAGCCCCGTGAGTCCTTGAATATCAAGTTTAATTAAACGTTCAGCTTCTAAAAGATTTTTTCTAGCTTTATCTTCCCGAATTCCTTCTAAAACAGTCTCATCTAATAACAAAGTACTCACGTTTTTTCCTTTTTTTATCAGTCATGAATTCCCATGACTTTCTTTCTATATTGTTTCAAACCTTCTCGCAAACATTCAGTTGCAATAATTAATTCACTCTCTTGTATAACATAAGCAAATCTTGCTTGAGTCTTACCAAGCCCTGGAGTTACATAGAAATCTTCTGCAGGCGCAAACATAACAGTATAACCCTTATATTGGAAATCTCTAAGCATAAAGAGTGCGAACTTTTCAGCATCATCTACTGGAAAATCTACAACAAAATAGAACGCTCCCTTTGGAATAGAACAACGAACTCCTGGAATCTTCTGAATTTCAGAAATCAACACATTTCGTCGTTTCTCATACTCATCTCTAACTTTTTCGACATAATCGAGAGGAGCTGAAAGTGCTGCAGTTGCGGCAATTTGCTCAATCATCGGAGGACATAGTCTAGCTTGAGCTAACTTCATAGTAGCAGCAATTACATCCTTATTTCTAGAAACAAGGGCACCAACTCGAGAGCCACACATTGAAAAACGCTTAGAGAAAGAGTCAATACAGATGACTCTGTCAGCGTATTCAGGGAAGGATAAAATACTTGTAAAGCTCTTTCCATCGTAACAGAATTCTCTATATACTTCGTCAACGATTAAGAAGATATCATATTTCTTACATAAATCGAGTAACTGACGTAATTCTTCTTGAGTATAGATATGTCCAGTAGGATTATTAGGAGAACAGAGTAAAATACCCATTGTCTTCTTATTAATCTTTGATTCAAACTCTTTGATACTCGGAAGTACAAAAGCATCATCAAACTTACTTGTAACTGGCACAAGATTAACCATTGCAATATTTGCAAAGGTTGATACGTTTGTATAGAAAGGTTCAGGAATAATTACTTCATCATAAGGATCACATAGAGTCATAAAAGCAAACTGAATAGACTCAGAGCCTCCAGTTGTAATTAAAATATCATCTACATCAACAATAATTCCATTCTTTTTATAGTATTGTACCATTGCTTTTCTTAAAGGCATTTCGCCTTCTGAAGCACCATAAGGAATCAATTCACCGCTATAATTATTTACCGCTTGTATTGCTTCTTTAGGACTCTTAATATCTGGCTGGCCAATGTTCAAATGAATAACTTTTACACCACGGGCTATCGCTTCTCTAGAATAAGGAACAAGCCTTCTAATAGGAGAGCACTGAAAACCCGAAATTCGATTTGACATTTGCATAATAACACCTCTTTAATAAATAATAACATAGCATTTACCTATAATACTTTCAATCTAAAATAAATGGTTCAATTGAATTAATTATAAAAAAATTTAGTTTTTAAAATGAAAAAGGCTGAAATTAATCAGCCCTATTAAACAGTCTTTAGGTTAGTCGCTTAAGCCCTCTTTGTCCTTTGGAAGGGGTGCATTAGGATTTGCCTGAGTGGTATCAATGAGTTTTTGAATAAACTTACGATTATCAAGAAGTGGAGAAATTGCTCTACCATGGTGTAAACGAGAAATTACACGAGCGAAAAGCTCTGTAACATCGGCTTGGATAAACCATTCTTTTTCAAGCAAGTTTCGACCTTGATATACCGCATTGGTACCAATAATTCTATAGAAGACGCCTTCTTTATAAGCGGCATCAAAGTTCTCAATCGCATTACCATTAAAGAAAGGAAGAGAAACAATACAGATAATCTTTTTAGCACCACGATTCATCAACTCACGCATTGCAATAATCATTGTACCGCCAGTTGCGATCATATCATCTGCCATTAAAACAGTCTGTCCTGCTACATCACCGAGCAGTTTAATACTCTTAATGTTAGAATTCTTTGCATCCTTACTAACAATAGAATAGTCTCTTTCTTTATAAAGCATAGCTAGTGGACGGTGCAAACTCTGTGCATAGAATTTGTTTCTACTAACAGCTCCAGTATCGGGGGATACTACACAAATATCAGGATCTGAGAAATCAATTAACTTTCTAAGCGCTATCAGCGTCTGATAAGAGCCATGAAGGTTCTCTAAGTGACAGGTCCTAAAAGCGTTCTCAATTTCACGAGAGTGAATGTCTAAGGTAATAATTCTACTAACGCCCAAGTCTTCACTAAAACGAGCAAACATACTTGCAGTTAGTGCTTCACGACCCGCTTTTTTGT
>CAYYEN010000434.1:0-3403 GCA_964470795.1 uncultured Spirochaetaceae bacterium
GCACAACTAATTAACAAGCCTTCTATAAACGGTGTGCCACTTATTGGCGATAAAACAAGCGCTGAGCTTGGCATTAAACAATCATACACAGCAGATGAAATAATATCTGCGGGCACAATTAATCAATTTGTAACAAGTGCAGAGAAATCTACTTGGAACGCTAAAAGCGATTTTAGTGGAAGTTATAATGATTTATTAAATAAACCTTCTATACCAGCTAAAACAAGCGATTTAACGAACGATAGTGGGTTTATTGATAATACAGTATCAGATTTAACTAATTACACTCCTACGGCTTCTTTAGGGGCTGTAGCAACATCTAATTCTTATAATGATTTAGATGATAAACCAACTATACCAACTGAGCTAGCTGATTTAGGTACAGATGAAACACACCGAGTAGTTACTGACGTAGAAAAAAGCGCATGGAACAATAAGCAAGACGCTTTGGGATTTACACCTGAAAACGCTGCTAACAAGAAATTAGATTTAACCGACAATAGTGACACATATTATCCATCACAAAAAGCAGTTAAAACTGCCGTGGATGCTAAGATTGCAAAAGCAACAAATGTAACAGCAATAAATGATACAGGTATAGCAGATGGTGAGATAGCTATATTTAACTTAACTAATAAAGATATACGCACAAGTGACAAAACAATTGTTACAACTCTAGGAACAACTGATGCAACAGTTCCTACATCTAAGGCCGTAATGGACGCGATTGACGCAGCATTCGGTACTGTAATGGGAGGTAGTTACTAATGGCTAGAATAAATACATTGACAAACTTTTTGAATGATGTGGCTGATTCTATTAGAGCGAAAACAGGTGGTACAGCAGATATTACACCCGCTAACTTTGACACAGAGATAGCAAGTATATCAACAGGATATACACCACCAGCTTCATCTGGCTTTGCTAATGATAGCTGGGCAACTATAGCTGAAATAAGCGAACATGGATTGGCCGCACAGTTTTATAATATTGGCGACACAAAAACTATTTCAACAATCAATAGCACAGACAATGGTGGCTTCTATAAAAGAAACTGGAAAGCGAAAACAATTACGGTAAGAATCGTTGGTTTCAACCATTTTAAACTAGCCAGCGATACAACCAAAAGAGCTGGAATAGTATTAATGGTTTATCAAATGCCACACCCTAGCGTAACACCAGAACTATATAACTTTCCAGGAGGTAATGGGTATTTCGGTTGGCCTGGTGCGGCTAATATGCGTGCATGGCTGGGTAATGTTTTCTATAAGTGTTTACCAACCTCAATGAGAGGTTATATTAAACAGATAAACACCTATAATTATAATGATTATTCTGGAGTAATAGCAACAATGCCTGAATATATTACTATTGCCTCCGCTACTGAATTTGGGTTATCTGCTCCAGGTGTTGTACAAATCCATGCAGAATCAGCAGTTCAACAACCGTTACCAGGAATATGTTCTAGTTATCAAAAGACAGCACAATTTGTTGCAACAGTAAATGATAGAGGATTATGGACACGTTCACAATCAGGGGGTGGACAAACGTTATTGGGTGTTCGATATGATTCACAATTAGTAGCTGGTACTTTTTCACAAAATACATCTGCTTCTGTGTCAACAACTGGCTCAACTGCTTCTTCAGGCACAGTGACAATGTGTATATTGCCAATGTTCTGCATATAGGAGGAATTTATATGTTTGAAGTAAAAGTAATTAAAAATTTCACAGATATGAGCGAAAACAGAGAGAGAGTGATAGGGGAAACCTTTGAACTCTCTAACCCTTATCGCGCAAGAGAGCTCTTAGGAGATAATCCAAAGCACACACAATATGTAAGTTTAGTTAGTGCCAAAAAACGTTCAAGTGATAAATATGAGGGTAAAAGTATAATTATATATCAACAATATTTATATAAAATAGGTGGTATAGAAACTTTTCTATATAACCTAACAAAACAATATAAAGAGCGCAACATAGCAATTGTGGTAAATGTAATAGATGCTTTCAAAGCTATGGAGATTGCAGAGCATGCAGATGTAATAATCGATAAGCCCGAGAACACTTATGAGTGCGATGTGCTCATACTAGGCAATTACAATTGCACCCCTGCACTTGATAAAACTACATTCAAAGTGGCATATCAAATGATACACGCAGATTGGATGGCATTAAAGGCTTATCCAGTATGGCGTAATTATAAATGGATACCAGATAAGCGCGTAAGTAAAATAATTACAGTTAGTGAGACAGCGCGTATCGGCCTTAAGAAGGCGTTTAAGCTTGAAAGTGAAGTTATATATAATATACTTGACAATGAGCCAAACGATGACGTATTGAGGCTTATAACACTTTCCAGAGCCTCTCAGGAGAAAGGAATTGGAAGAATAATTAAAATGGCACAAGAATTTAAGAAACAAAATAAAAAGTTTATATGGTTCTTATGTACACCATTTGAACAAATAGATGGCAAATGTGGCCCCTTGCTGCACAGTATACCAGAAATAATCTTAATACCATCGAGCCCAAATAATAAGGCATTGATAGAGTGTTGTGATTATTTAGTACAACTAAGCGACACGGAGAGCTTTTGTTACTCAGCTTTTGAAGCATTGCAACGCAAAGTGCCTGTAATATTAACCGATTTCATAGAAGCACGCAATATAGTTGTAGATGGAGAGAATGGTTATTTACTCGACATGGAGCTGAATAACTTAGATATAAATAAGATTTTCAATAAGATACCAACGAACGTTACTTTCACGGATAAATGTGATTTAAACAAATGGGAAATGGTATTTAAAGGAGAATTATAGGAGGAAATATGGCAAGTAAAAAAAGTGAGAAACAAATAATTGAAGAAAAGATTGAACAAGAGGAGTTACAAACATCGTTTAATGAGGATTTCTTAGAGGCTTCTAGATTAGACGAGGAAACTGAAATTTATGAAGATTTACCAGAAGAAATTGAAGGTATAGGTGCTATAGAAGGTATTGGGAGTGTTTATTCGCCAAGATTAGTAGCACCAAGTGCCAGCGATGCAAACTGGAGACATGTTTCGGTAGGCGGCAAAAACAAGTGTATCTTAATAGCAAATGGTTCTGTACTTCCCAACTGCGTTGGTTATGCATGGGGCAGATGGATTGAATTACTTGGGCATACACCAAAGTTAAGTAGAGGAAATGCAGAAAATTGGTATGGACACAATGATGGATATAGCAGAGGCCAATCACCAAAACTAGGTGCGGTTATTTGTTGGCGCAAAGGATTAGCTGGCAATGCGGCAGATGGAGCAGGCCATGTGGCAATTGTAGAACAAATAAAACCTGATGGCACAATAGTGACATCGAACTCAGGATATGGTGGAACTAGGTTTTGGATACAAACAATTAAACCACCTT
>CAYYEN010000435.1:0-3402 GCA_964470795.1 uncultured Spirochaetaceae bacterium
TCCACAGGGGGCTCTTGGCGCCGCCGCCGCAGATCATGGAAGAGGTCACTTCAATACCAAGGCTTCTGGCTACCTCCACGCTGTCCCGGATGGCGAAAGCCACACCCTCCAGAACCGCCTGGGTCAGATCCGCCCGGGTGGTATCCATGGTCATGCCGATAAAGGTTGCCCGGGCATTGGTATCATTGATGGGGCTGCGTTCTCCCATGAGGTATGGCAGGAAGAACACATGGTTCTGACCCAGCTTGGCATCACAAATGGGCACCTGCTCGCCGGCGTAGTCAGAGGTCTGATAGATCTCGTCCATCAGCCACTTGTTGCAGCTGGCGGCGGAGAGCATACAGCCCATCAGATGGTAGCCGCCGTCAGCATGGGCGAAAGCGTGGAGGCCGTTGGTGCTGTCCACACCGAACTTGTCGGAGGAAATAAACACCGTGCCGGAAGTGCCCAGGCTGATGTTGCAGCCGCCGTTGCCAACCACACCGGTGCCCACGGCAGCAGCCGCATTGTCTCCCGCGCCGGCGGCAACCACCACGCCCTCCGGCAGGCCCAGCTGTGCGGCGATTTCACTCTTGACACAGCCGATTTTCTCATAGCTCTCAAAGAGTTTGGGCATCTGGCTTTCGGTCAGGCCGCACAGGTCCAGCATCTCCCTGGACCAGCACTTGTGCTCCACATCCAGCAGCAGCATGCCGGAAGCATCGGAATAATCACAGCTGTGCACCCCGGTGAGAATGTAGTTGATGTAATCCTTGGGCAGCATCAGCTTGGCGATGCGCTGAAAGTTCTCCGGCTCCTCCTCCCGGACCCACAGCACCTTGGGCGCGGTAAACCCGGCAAAGGCGATATTGGCAGTCCGCTGGGACAGGACCTTCTTGCCCACCTCATTGTTCAGGAAATCCACCTGTTTTGCGGTTCGGCCGTCGTTCCACAGAATGGCAGGACGGATTACATTGTCCTCCCCATCCAGAATGACCAGGCCGTGCATCTGGCCGCCGCAGCCGATGCCCTTGACTTCTTTTCCGTCAAATCCGGTCAGCAGCTCAGGAATACCCTGGAATACCGCCTTTTTCCAGTCCTCGGGAGCCTGCTGGCTCCAGCCGGGATGAGGAAACTCCAGGGGATACTCCTTGGACACCGTGTTCAGGATCTTGCCCTTACCGTCCATCAGCAGGAGCTTGACCGCGGATGTACCCAGATCAACGCCGATATACAAACCCATTTGAAATCCCTCCAGATGATTATTTTGAAGTTCTCTTGGTGTAAGCATACTCCATCCGGCCGGATTTATCTTTGCTAATCTTGGCTTTTTATTAGACTATTTTGCTGTCTGGCGCATTTTTGGTAGAATCGTCAGTTTCTGGCACTCCGGATTGTATAAGATTGCCAAGGACTGATGTTTTTGTCCTTATTTTATGAAACGCCCCTGAAAACCAGAGGCGTTTGTTGTGATTTCGTTCAGTTTTCGTGGCCTGAAAGTTTTTGAAGGTAACGGAGGCTCTGCTCTTCCGTGTAAAATCGCTCCATGGAATGAATGCTGCGGCGGGTCAAAGCGTCCTCCCTTAATTGGGCATTTTGGCTGTGAGCAAACTGTTCCGGCGTCATGCCGCAGTACTGACGGAAGGCCTTGGTAAAATACCGGTAGTCGGAAAAGCCGGACTCCATGCATACATCCAGCATTTTTGTGTTCCCGGCAGCGATCTGCTGGCAGGCGCTGTTGAAGCGGACCGAGGTCACATATTCCTGAAAGGTCTGATTCAAACAGTCCCGGACAAAATGAGACAGGAAGGATACGGTGCACCCCTCTTCCTTCGCAAAATCCGCCAGCCGAATCTTGTGCATATAGTTTTCGTCCACATACTTTTGCAGACGCAAAAGCCGTGCATTCCGTTTATCCCGGCTGCGGGCCTCATCCATGGATACGCTGTGAGAGGGCATGGCCGTAAACGTATCATGAAAAATCCGGCTGACATGGCCCATGACCTCCATCTCATAGAACCGCTCCCGGCGGAAATAGGCGAAGGCACAGCGGAGCAGCCACTTTTTTATGGCCCCAGTATCCATGAATTCATCCACAATCTGGGCCTCCATCACCAGGTTGTCGATTCCGGGAAAAAGCTCCCGGGATACCTGGACACACAGGAAGGTACAGCCTCCCTCCACCTTCCGGAATTCGTGGGGCATATTGGGTGTGAGCAAAACCACCTGCCCCACCTCCACACGGAAGGATTGCTGCAGAGTAATAATCTGCAAAGGATTCTCTAAAACCCAAAGCATTTCCCAATCCGAATGGAAATGGGCCGTTCGGTATTCTACGGTATTCAGGAACAGTCGGATACCCGGAACATTCCAACGGCGGATGATTTCCAGCTCTTCCATAACAGATCCCCCTCTGTGTGTTTCTGGTCTGATTATAAATTGTCCACGCAGAGGTGTCAAGCAAAGCTGCGCGCCGTACATTCGTAAGCCGTGGGTGCAAACCCCTGTTGATTCCCCCAGCAGATGCGCAATGCTCCTATGCGCTGAGGAAACGCTCAAAAATCCGCAAACATCCTGTTTTGTACCCACAAAAATACAAAGGCTCCCGGAAGGAATGTGTTTCCGCCCCGAAAATTGCCATAGAACAGTTCGGAACCGGCAATCCAAGCAATCGAGCATTATGTACATATTGCGCAGTATTAAATTGTTCGGTTTGTACAAAATGTATGTTTTTCTTGTAGAAGCTATTGACAATCCCGCAAAACCGGATGTAAACTGAAGACAACGCCCGGATAAAATCCAGGGCGAAAATGAAAAGGAGACTGCAATCATGAAAAAGATTCTCGCATCCGTTCTTGCCATTCTGATGATTATCTCTATGGCTGCTTGCGGCGGCAATTCTGCACCTGCCGCTACCCAGGCTCCCGCTGCTACCGAGGCCCCCGCGGCTGAGGCTCCCGCTGCCGAAGCTCCTGCCAGCAAGCTGGTCGGCGTTTCCATGCCCACCAAGGACCTGCAGCGCTGGAACCAGGACGGCTCCAACATGGAAAAGGAACTGAAGGCTGCCGGCTATGAGGTTGACCTGCAGTACGCTGCCAACGACATCCCCACCCAGGTTTCTCAGGTTGAGAACATGATCGCCAACGGCTGCCAGGTTCTGGTGGTCGCCTCCATCGACGGCGACTCTCTGGGCACCGTTCTGGCACAGGCCAAGGAAAAGGGCATCCCCGTTATCGCTTATGACCGTCTGATCATGAACTCCGATGCCGTTACTTACTACGCAACCTTCGATAACTGGCTGGTTGGCGTGAAGCAGGGCGAGTTCATCCGGGATGCCCTGGATCTGGACAATGCCGGCGACAAGACCTTCAACATCGAGTTCATCACCGGCGACCCCGGCGACAACAACATCAACTTCTTCTT
>CAYYEN010000436.1:0-3401 GCA_964470795.1 uncultured Spirochaetaceae bacterium
TTTGTACCTTAATAGTTTATATTCCAAAACTTTTTGAAAAGATAATTAATGCCTTACCTTTGGCCCTTGAGGTAATAGTAAAATTCAGTTCCTTCTGGATTCTAAGCTATCTAGTATTAACTATCTACATAGTGATAAAAGAAGCAATCTTAATTACTATGCCTTTCTTTAGAAGAAGGTTTACAAGTAAAATGTGTTTACTTTTAAGCCTGGCCTTCTTATATGCCCTCTATTCCCCACAAGATCCTGCTCAAGTCTACCTGTTTTATCGTAACGACTATATGTGGATGTTAGGACTTTGGTACCTACAAAAAGGGTTTAACCTTCCGTTTTATACCTTTGTAGTAATAGCAAGCATAATAACTGCTAGTTTTGGGCTTTGGGCAATGCTTAAATATGCCCAAATTGGTTGGGATGATAGACATGAAGAGATCTCCCTTGATAGAGCCGCTAAAGGAGCTCAAACAGGAATTAACATGTTCTCTCATGGTATTAAGAATGAATTGCTGGCTAATAGAATTCTTTATACAAAACTTGAGGCCTTAATTAAAGAGGATAAAGATAAAGAAACCCTTTTAAATAGCTTAACCCAACTTGAACAAAAGAATGAAGCGTTGCTTTCTCGAATAGAAAGACTTTATTTATCTAGTAAGCATACGCAAGTTGTCTTAAGCCCTAATTCTTTACAAAGCGTTGTAAAAATTGCTTGCGATAAGTTTTATGCTAAGTACCCAAAAGGTGAAATTGAGAATTTAGTTGACGATGATTTAATAGTGCTTTGTGATAAAGAACATCTATCTGAAGCGCTCTATAATGTAATTGCTAACGGCTATGAGTGTTCTCACTCTCCTGTAAAGCTTTTTGTTAATACAGAGCGATTATGGACTAATATTGTAGTTAAAGATAGTGGCCCTGGTATTCCTAAAAAGATGCAAAAGAAGATTTACACTCCTTTTGTCTCTAGCAAAAACAGTGCCCTAAACTGGGGAATGGGATTATATTATTCGAGAGATGTAGTAAAAAGCCACCTTGGCTATTTGAGGTTTGAAACTTCAAATAAAGGTACTGAATTCTATTTTATGCTTCCGCGCTATAAGGAGGGAAGAAATGCAACAAATAAAAGTATTGATTGCTGATGACTATCAAGTTATTTCTGATGATATCGCTGAAGTGCTCTCGTCAGACACACTCTTTAGCGTGGTCGCTCAAGCTTCCTCAGGATCTGATGCGGTAAAATTTGCAAAAGCTAACAAGCCAGATTTAGTCTTAATGGACATCGAGATGGAAAGTGCTAATGCCGGTATTAAAGCAACAGAGCGAATCTTGGAAATGTTTCCAGAGTGTAAAGTTGTATATTTAACAAGTCATGCTACCGATAAGATTGTAATAACCGCTATGGCCACAGGGGCTGTCGATTACATTGTAAAAGGGGTGGAAAAAGATGTACTACTTCAGCACTTACACCGAGTAGTAGAGGGCAAAACCCAACTAGATGCAGAAATACAAAAGGTCTTAATTAGTGAATATCATCGCTTAAGAAAGAGCGAAAATAGTTTAATGTTCTTTATCAAGAAGCTAGGCGACTTGACACCCGCTGAAAAGGAGCTAGTGAGCTTTCTCCTTCAAGGCTATAAGATAAGAGAAATTGCCAACCTTCGTTATGTAGAAATTGGAACTATAAAGACTCAAATACACTCCCTCTTAAGAAAGTTTGAATGCCGAAGAACTTCAGAAGTAGTAAAAACAATTGAAGAGTTAGGAATAACTGAGTTGTTTTAAACAATTATCCAAATATTTGGATAAATATTTGAAATAACTTGCAAAACAAGACAAATAAATACCTAAAACACCTATATTTTTACTAATATTTTGGATAAATAGCCAAGATATTGCTTTTTCCTTGTGCTAAATATAATTCAATAGTATGCTTTAAGCATGGAAATAACAATGAAACAAATAGCAGAAGAAGTTGGAGTTTCAATTTCTACTGTCTCGAGAATTCTCAATCAAGATACGAGTCGAAAGATTAAAGAAGAGACTCGTAATAAAGTGCTAAGTGTTGCTAAAGATATGGGCTATTTTAACAAGAATCTTTTTGCACTTTCTACAAAAGAAGGACAGACTTTAACTATTGGTTGCATTTTTGCGTCTGACCACGAAAGCTTTGTATCCCCTTTCTTCTCTGCCCTTCTTGCAGGAATGCAAGCAGAAATAGCGGAGTTATCAAAAAATAGAAATGTGATGTTCTATCCAATTAACTGTACACAAGAAGCTGGAGTTCAAGCTTTAAACGATCTTAAGTTAGATGCGGCGGTATTGCTAGGCAGAACAACTCTCGATACTATCAGTTATCTTAAAATAAAAGTGCCTTATTTAGTCTATGCTGGCTTAAATCCCATAGGAGACATGGATGAAGTTATCTGTGATGCTAAAGCCGGGGTAAAGGTAGCGGTTAATAACCTATATAAATTAGGACATCGTGAATTTGCCTTTATCGGTAGTATAGGTGGTTTAGTTTATAACGAATACCGCTACGGGGGGTATGATGAAGCACTTAAAGAGCTGGGGGTGAGTGAAGCAAATCGTCAGGCCATCGATTGCCATTTAACCGTCCAGGATGGGTTTGAAGCAACTAAACGTCTAATTGCTTCCTCTCACATTCCTTCTGCTGTAGTTTGTGGAAACGACATGGTAGCCCTTGGGGCAAGTCGTGCTTTCATGGAAGCTAATTATAGCGTCCCTGAAGATGTTTCAATTATCGGCTTTGATGATATTGAAGCTGCCGCTTATTTTAAACCATCCCTTTCAACTATCTCTGTCCCTAAACAAGATTTAGGTCGCTTTGCTATTAAGCTCTTAGCAGACCGTTTAGTAAATCCTAGAAATTATAACATATCTTTACGCCTCCCTTACCGCTTTATACAGCGAGAGAGTAGTGGAAGACGTAAGACAAATAGAGGTTAAATGAATGAATAAGATTTTATTTATGCATGGTGGTGGACCCACTGCAGTTATTAATGCCTCCTTATATGGAGCAATAAAACAAGCAAAAGAGAGTAATTATTTTGATGAAATTCTTGCCACTAAGTGTGGAACTGGTGGGCTTCTAAAAGAAGATTTTATAAATTTAACCAATATAGAAGAGGGTAAATTAGAATTACTTCCCTTTACTCCAGGCTCTGCAATTGGAACCGGACGTGATCATCTTGAAGAAGAAGATTATCGCACGATGTGCTCCATTTGTGTTAAACATGGCATCACTCATGTTGCAATGAATGGTGGAAATGGCACTATGGAGGCCACTTATCGCTTTTCTCAAATGGGAAAAAAGTATGGTCTAAAAGTTTGTGGTATTCCAAAGACTATGGATAATGATTTATCCTCCACTGACCACAGCCCTG
>CAYYEN010000437.1:0-3392 GCA_964470795.1 uncultured Spirochaetaceae bacterium
AAGAACCGCGTGATGGAGGCATACGGTTTCCTCTCTTTTCCCTTCAGCGCTGGTATATCCACCTTCCCAATCCCCCTCGCGTCTCAATCGACCCATCGGGAAACCGTAGCATAGAGATCGAGTGGGAAGAGTATGGAATTGCCCCGAAACGGGTCTTACTTCTCTGGAGAAAGAAGAAGTCCGGCGGTACATCCCGGATATACGTTGAAGAGATCCCGCCTGCAGTGCGGAAACTTACAATTCAGGGAGATCACGACCTGCCACTGTCTCCCGGCATCTATTACCTGCAGTTCTACAGGATTCTCAATGATTGGGACCTCCCGCCGGCATCTTTTGGAGAGAGAGCACCCAACGTCTTCCCGCTCCGTATCGAGCAGAGTAAGGATCGCATATCAGACGAACAACCTCCTGAATCAGGGGGGGATGTGCCGGGAAGTTCCGAACTCCCGAAACTCGATGCCGGGATCGAGCGGTTAATCGGTGAGATAGAGTCCGGCGATCCGGAGAGACTCACCCAGGCGTTACGTGATCTCAAGGAAGATTACTCGATACGCCGCATAAACCATCACCTGCTGGAGAAGTATCCCGCACAGTACGAGCGACTTCAGGCAGCACTTTTTGCCGTGATAATGGATGCCCGGATACCCCAGGAGGTCAGGTCCACCTCTGTTGTGTTGCTCGGAAAAAGTTTCAACCAGGAGAGGGAACATACGCTCATTACGGTGCTGGGCAGCCCTGACTCTGCAAAGGATCTGCGTATTGCGATCCTGAAAGCTCTGGGTCATGGAAACACGGATGAATGCCTGAATGCACTGTTAACCACATGTGATGATCCTGATCCCGATATCCGGGTCGAATTGGCAGCATCGCTGGGGAACATCGATAACAAAGACGCCGTTAAGCCATTGATCGCGCTACTGGATGATGAGTCTGTGGTTGTCCAGCGCAAGGCTGCAGCTTCGTTAGGCTATACCCGTTCTCAGGCTGCATCTGGACTTCTTGTATCAATTGCTTTTGATGAGAAACGGGATACGGTCCTCCGGATTACAGCAATTTCCGCACTTGCGAAATTCCGTTTAAATGAGCAAACTACCCGGGAACTGTTCACCTTATCGAAGAAGGCAGGCGAGGATGAAGAGGTTCGTAAGATCGCCACGAGTGTCCTGAGCATTCAGGGCAGACTGAATGTTGAGGAGAAGAAGAGGCACATCGCTGATCTCATCCGGGATGTGAAGACATCATCACACGGAAAGCGGCTCTCTGCCATAAAGCAGCTGAGTGCCTTTGGCGATGAGGAAGTTATTCTTGCCCTTATGGAAGCCGCCCAGGATGAGTCTGTCGATGTAAGGAGGGTATCTGCAGACTCACTCCGCCGAATTAATAAGCCGATGGCTATTCCAACTCTCATAGAATTATGCGATGACCCGGATGATGATATAAGGGAGACTGCCGAATTTGCCTGTAGACAGCTCCTGGAAGTGCTCAAGTCGGATTTAAAGCAGACAAGCGATAAACGAGCAACAGCAGCCGGGCATCTCTCCAGAATAGGGGCACTTGCAGTAAATCCCCTGCTCGTCATGTTACGGAAATCCGAGAGTATTCGGTCAGAACGCGCAGATTCAGGTGAGATCCAGAACAGCATTGTGGATGCTTTATCAAGAATGAATGATCCCGATGCAATCGCCCTCATAATCCGGGCGCTACAGGATAAGAGCGACCTGGTTGTTTGGGGTGCAGCCAGGGCTCTCGGTGCTATCGGCGATGCAAATGCGATGGACCCACTTAAGGAGGCGTGGGAACGATATGCTCAATTAAAAAGACTGGATTCGCGAATGACGTACGTATGGGCGGAGATCGAGAGGGCCCTCCAACGCTTGAATGGTTGAATCTGCAGGGCTGGTACCGTGCATCTCCTACCTCCGGATATGGGCAGGTCATCTGCCCATGCGGGGCAAAAGAAAAAGGCAAGCCTGATAAAAGAGTGCGCCAAAGGGGTATCATCGATAGCAGGACTGCTCTATGTCACTGAATCCCCTTACAACAACGCAGTCGATCGCTCAGCGCTATATGCGGTATCTCAAGACGACGTTTCAGATAAACGATGCCGATCTCGCCGCCCTGTTCAGGGCTACTATCGACGAGCACGTATTTGTCAAAGGACCAATCCTCGAGGCAACCCCTCCCTTCAGGAAAGGGTGTACGCTCCGCCACCTCATCGATGAAGGGATCCTCTCACAGCGATTTGAATCTCTCAACCAGGATCTGCTCCCCCTTGACCGGCCGCTCTACCTCCACCAGGAGAGGGCTATTCGCAGGGCTGTAAAAGAGGGGCGTAACCTCGTCGTCGCAACCGGTACCGGGAGCGGGAAGACGGAGATATTCATCGTAACCATCCTCAATACACTCTTCCGGCAGCAGGAGTCCGGCCTGCTCAACCCCGGTGTCCGGGCTCTGCTCCTTTACCCGATGAATGCGCTCGTCAACGACCAGCTCAAACGTCTGCGGCACCTTCTCAAATCATGTCCGGAGATCACCTTCGGCCGGTATACCGGAGAGACACTCGAAACGCAATTGCACGCAACAGAAGATTACAGAAAGATTCATGGACGTGAACCACTCCCCAATGAACATATATCCCGGGAGAGGATGCGCGAGACCCCGCCGCAGATCCTCCTGACCAACTATGCGATGCTTGAGTATCTTCTCCTGCGCCCTCAGGATAACGTGTTCTTCGATGGCGAGTATTCAAAAAACTGGAAGTTCATCGTTCTTGATGAAGCGCACACCTACACCGGAGCCAAGGGCATAGAGATGGCAATGCTTCTCCGGCGGCTGAAAGATCGGGTCGTCCGGAGCGATCCCGGCCGGTTGCAGTGCATTGCCACGAGCGCCACTCTTGGTGGCGGAGAGGGAGATTATCCAGCAGTTGCACGCTACGCTGCTCAGTTATGCAGCGAAGATTTCGAGACGGGAGATGTCGTCAGCGCCGAGCGTGAAGATATTCCGGATATACACGGATGGGGATCGCCGGATCCGGCCGTATACCGGTCCTGGCGGGATACCCTTGCCGATGGTGGGGTGCAGGCGCTCTACGAGGCAGGTATACGGCATGCCGTGCCGCAGGGAGTTCTCGACGATGCACGCAGGCGGGCCGGCAGCGACGCGCATACGTTTCTCTTCCACGTGCTGGAAGGGGATGAACGTATCCTGTGGTTGAGGCGCCACCTTGCGGATGGTCCTGATGAGTTTGATGCAGTCTGCCGGCAGTTATGTGATGGAACTCTGCTGGATACCGATGCAATCATCTCGCTGGTCGAGATTGCCGGGATGGCACGTCCCCGTCCCTCAGGAGCGTCTCTGCTCTCTGCCCGGTACCACCTCTTCGTCAGGAC
>CAYYEN010000438.1:0-3378 GCA_964470795.1 uncultured Spirochaetaceae bacterium
TTAAAGTTAGCTGGATTAATTGGTTTAACAGTATTAACTGACCAAGCAACTCCAGGTGTTGTCTCACTCTTTACTTCAACTTCAGTTTTCATTTCTTCATCTGCTGGTGGTGTAACTTTGACATTTTTCTTCGTCTCTACGTAATCTGATAGAATTTCACCAAAATCTTTTTTAGGTACATAAGGGGCAGATTTCTTTATCTCAACCACCTTTTCTTCTTCAACCTTTTCATCTTTTATAGGCGCTCTTTCAACCTTCTTATTATCCCCAAAGATAGACCAAACAGCTTCTTTAGAGCGTGTTTCCTCTTCCTCTTCTTTTGCAAAGAAAGGATTAGCTTCAACTTTTTCAATAATAGGAGAAGGTGTCTTAACTTCTTCTATTACTGGTAGAGGTTTCTTACCTTCAGCTTCTGCTAGAATTTGTTCAAAACTTTTTTTTACCATATTAACAGAAGACTTTTGGACAACTTCAGCTTTTGGTTTTACAGCAGCGCTTTCAGCTTTCTTTACGATAGGACTTTTATAGTTATCATATTCAGAGAGGATATCTGAAAAAGATTTAGTAACCTTGTTTTCAGATTTCTTCATTGGTTTATCTTTTTTAGCAGGAGCTTTGTTATCCCATTTATCTAGAATGGAACCAAAATCTGTTTTCTTTTCTCTAATTGCTTTCTGCCTCTTTTGAGACGGAAGCGAATAGAGTTCTCCTGTATGCTCATAAGAGTACAAGATATCGGCAAACGAGGCTGTACTATCAAAGCCTGCAACTATTTCAGAAGGCTTTTTCTTTTCTAATACTACCGGTTTCTTTTTTACTACAACTTCTTCTTTTTCTTTCAAGACAACCTTTGAAAAAGGTGATTCTTCATTATTAGAAAGAAGGCGGCTCTTAACCTCAGCCGCCCTATTTTTAGATTTCTTACTCAATTAAACTTCCCTTACATCAAGCAATTCTCTGACATGTGGTTTTAGTAGCTGTATAAAGGTTTCTTTATCACAGCCCTCAACTTTGATAGTACAAATAGCATTAGAGGAATCGGTACCCATGAAAGTTCCAAAGGAAATAATATCCAGACCATTGTCAGCAATTAATTTAGATATGGTAGCAATCGTTCCCGGTTTATCATCTACTAAGAACGAACAGCGTACTCCAAAATGTCTAGCACCAAAGAGTTCTAATAAGATTTTAAACATGTCACTTTTTGAGACGATACCAACTAATTTCTTATCTTCTACAACAGGTAAGCAAGACAAGTCTTGGTCTACCATAAGTCTTGCGGCTTCTTCCACCGGAGTCTCTTTGTTGATAGTAACAGGATTCTTAGTCATTAACTTCTTAACTGTTAATTTGGATAACAAATAAGCCATCTCATGAATAGAAAGTGAACTAGCTGGAGAAGGAGAGGCAAACAAAATATCTTTCTCACTGATAACACCAACTAAATTTTTATTCTCATCTAATACGGGTAAACGGTGAACTTTCTCTTTTTTCATCAATTCAGAGGCTTCAACGACAGATGCATCAGGTGTGATAGTAATTGGATTTCTAGTCATTCTACGTTCAATAATCATATATAAGCTCCTTATCTAATCTTACCATTATCAATTAAAAAAACAAAGCTATTATTCACCCAAATATGCAGCTTTTACCCTATCATTTGATAAAAGTGCTTTAGAAGTGTCACTTAAAACAATAACTCCGTTCTCCATAACATATCCTTTTGTAGAGGATTTTAAAGCCATTCTTGCATTTTGTTCAACTAAGAAAACAGTAACTTTATCTTCTTTGTTGATAATTGCTATCTTTTGAAAGATATCTTGCACAATTAAAGGGGCTAAACCAAGACCTGGTTCGTCGAGCAATAAAAGCTTAGGAGTGCTCATCAAAGCACGCGCAATTGCCATCATCTGCTGTTCCCCTCCACTTAAAGAACGAGTCTTTTGTTTCTTTCGAGCACCCAAGATTGGGAAGAATTCATACATCTCAGCTTTACGCTTTTCGATAAGCGCAGAATCTTTAACCATGAAAGCACCCATATCAAGGTTTTCTTCAACAGTCATATCAGCAAATACATGTCGACCTTCTGGAACTAACGAAATACCAAGCTGTGCAATTTTATCAGTAGTAAGAATCTTTGCTTTCTTGTCTTGGCCCTTTGCGTGACAAATAATTTTATCTGCATAAGAAATAGAACCGGTTACAAGACCTTCAAGACCTACGATCGCTTTTAAGAGAGTAGACTTTCCCGCACCGTTTGCACCAATTAAAGAAACAATATCTCCTTGATCCACACTCATGCTTACATTAGTTAGTGCTTTAATATTGCCATAAGATACAGATATATTATCGATAGTTAATAAATTACTCATCATCATCCTCTTCTTTACCTAAATAGGCTTCAATAACTGCAGGATCATGTTTGATAACATGAGGAGTACCTTCAGCAATCTTATTACCAAAATTCAATACAGTAATTTCATCACAAATATTCATTACCAATTTCATATCGTGCTCAATTAAAACAACCGACACTCCAGACTCTCTAATTCTCATAATCATATCCATCAAATGAGAAGTCTCTTGTGGGTTCATACCAGCAGCTGGTTCATCTAAGAACAAGATTTTTGGCTCGGTGGCAAGTGCTCTTGCAATTTCGAGTTCGCGCTGTCTACCGTACGGAAGATTTTTTGCGTCTTCACTTGCAAGATTTTCCAAATTAAAGAACTGAAGCCATTTCATAGAAGACTCATAGATCTCTTTTTCTTCACTTCTCATAGCAAAATAGCTTTTAAAGCTAGTAAGAATACGATTCTTATAAGGATTCCCGATTTTAAAATGACGGCCGATCATGATGTTTTCAAGTACTGACATTTCTTTAAAGAGACGAATATTTTGAAAGGTTCTAGCAATACCGATTCTGCAAATCTCATTCGCATTCATACCAGTAATATCTTTACCTTCAAATTTAACTTTACCAGTCGTTGGTACATCGAGCCCTGTCATATTATTAAACAAGGTGGTCTTTCCCGCCCCGTTAGGTCCAATTAATCCGGTGATAAAGCCTTCTTTAGCATGGAAGTCGACACTTTGGACTGCGACAACACCACCATAGATTCTAGATAATTTTTCAGTTTCTAACAGCATTCTTGTCACCTCCCATCGTCTTACCTTTCTTAAAATAGTTAAACTTTTCTCGACCTAATATTCCTTGAGGTCTTAAGATCATCATAATAACTAAGATAAGACCAAAGATTACTTGTTTAAATTGGGCAGGGATAAGATTAGTAATACCTAACAAACGTGGTAAGTAGTCGATTAATTCGATAATTAACGCACCTAAAATGGTTGCTGCAAAGTTTCCCATACCGCCAAGTA
>CAYYEN010000439.1:0-3378 GCA_964470795.1 uncultured Spirochaetaceae bacterium
CGCCCGTCATCAGATGGTCCGTCCTCTCCGCATTTTTAATGCGGCGTTTCATTTTTTCATTCATATCGCACCAATCCTCTTTTGTATCTGTTGTTGTTGACTGCCTAGATTGACTTCGGGCTGATCTGCTTGCGTGTCACGAGATTGATCTATATACTGTCATGAGATTAAAAAGAAAGAAGGTCCGGGGTACCCTCTTTGCACGTCGTGTCCCCCGAACCTCTGGTATCAAAACCATGTTCAGTGTATCAAACTTCGAGCTCAGACACAATGAGGTAAACGGTTTTTTATGTTGAGAGCAATGATGCCATCCCTCCGTGCCCGTCCTGTCGTGGCAAGCTGGTCTACCGTGACCGCAAGCGCCGCATCGTGAAGGGCGAAGGCGGTACCCGGAAGTGGCTGATGATCCGCCGGTTCCGGTGCAGCAAATGCACGAAGCTTCACAATGAGCTCCCCAGTGTAGTACTGCCGTACAAGCACTACGACAGTGAGGTGATCAGCGGTGTTCTCGAGAAGGTCGTCACGCCGGACGACCTGGATTCCGAAGACTACCCATGTGGTGAGACTATGCTGCTCTGGCTCCAGTGGCTGCAGAAGAATCTGGAGCGCATCGAGGGATATCTCCGCGCTGTGGCGTATGAGCTGTCCGACTACGACAGCCGCATTCTTCATGTCGGTGCATCATTGCTCGCCTCTCTCCAAAAATCAAACAGACGGTGGCTGGAACAGGTCATCCGGACGATCTACAACAGTGGTGGGTTTCTGGTCCCGTTCCGGCGATGAATCTATGCACCTACTTTTGTTTTCCGGTCACAGATCATGACGGTATAGTGAGCTTCATGAAGGAGGTTTACTACCATGATGACGAAAAACAAAGACTGGCAGGACGAGGTCGCGCTCCAGCGCTACACTATGATTACACCACTCCTTTCGGAGGACCTCGATAATGCAAAGCGCATAGCGATGCGGGAAAAGATCGCACAGGACAACTTAACGACCGCAAGATCGCTCTACCGATACGAAAAGGCATACCGTGAAAACGGGTTTCAGGGGCTTCGACCGACGGATCGCCAGAAGCGGCGCTCTCAGGCGCTGCCGGAAAACTTCGATGAACTTCTGAACGAAGCCATCCAGCTCCGACGGGAAGTTCCCGAGCGCTCGGTGGAACAGCTGATACTGATCCTCGAGCTGGAAGGGCGGGTCGCTCCGGGTGTGCTGAAACGCTCGACATTGGAGAGGCATCTCTACAATGCCGGCTTCGGTTCAGAGCATCTGCGGACCTACAAGGATGCACGGGAGAGCTCCTCGAAGCGCTTCTGCAAGCCACACCGTATGATGCTGATCCAGGGAGACATCAAGTATGGGCCACTGCTTCCAATCGGAAAACGCGGAGCCAAGGTCAAGACCTACCTGTCGTCGGCGATAGACGATCATTCGAGGTTTGTCATTGCCTCGAAGTTTTACGCCTCTCAGGAGGAAGAGGTTGTAGAAGATACCTTCCGGTCCGTGCTGCTTCGTGCAGGAGCATTTGACCGATGCTACTTTGATAACGGTTCTCAGTACGTCGCAAAGCAACTGAAGCTGTCGCTGGCAAAGCTTGGTATCTCGATCTCGCATGCGCCGGTAAGGAGCGGGAAGTCGAAAGGCAAAATCGAGAAATTCCATCAGGTGGTGGATACATTCGTCCGGGAAAGCAAGCTGAAAAACGTCCGAACACTGGATGAGCTTAACCGTCTGTGGAGTATCTACCTCGAGGACCATTACCATAACGATCCTCATGCGGGCATCGCCGAGTACTATCAGTGCCTCAATGCTGATGTTCCACCGGAAGGGATCACACCACGGCAGGAATGGAACCGGGATACACGTCCGCTGAACTTTATCGATGTCAATACCATCGCAGAAGCCTTTCTGCATCACGAAAATCGGCGGGTCGACAAGGGCGCATGTATCCAGTTCAGAGGCAGGCGGTATGAAACGAAGCCGGAACTGATCGGGCTAAAGGTTGAGATCGCCTATGACCCGACGAATCCTGAGATCCTTACGATCAGCCATCCTGGCATCAAACCATTTACTGCAAAACCGCTGGTGATCAGAGGCTACTGTGCTCAGACACCGGCGCTCCCTCCAGCGATGCAGCCAGAGACGCCGAAGACATCCCGACTGCTGGATGCCCTCGAAGCACGGCACAAGGAATCGAAACGGCTCATGACCGATGCCATCTCCTTTGCGAACTACGGAAAGGAGGGACGCGCTCATGTATGAAGCATTCTTTGGCATGACCCATACGCCATTCACCAGGGACCTTCCACCGGAGTGCCTGTACGAGACGAAAGCGATGAGTGATGTGCTTGGCCGTCTGATGTACGTTGCCGACAAGAAGCTGTTTGCAGTGATCACATCAGAACCGGGTTGTGGCAAATCCACGCTGCTTCGAAAGTTCGATGCTATGCTTCCGAAGGACGAGTACATCCTTCTATACCTGTCTGATTCCAAGCTTACACCGAAGTGGTTCTATAAGGGCCTTCTGGAACAGCTGGGCATCGACTCGGGCTTCTATCGTGGAGATGCCAAGCGCCAGCTGCAGGCATCGATCGAGATCATTCAGGGAGTCCAGAAGAAGCGGGTGGTCTGCATACTCGACGAGGCGCACCTCCTCGATAAGGAAATGCTCGAGGAGTTCCGCTTCATGCTGAACTACAAGTTTGACTCTGAGAGTCCGATGGCCCTGGTGCTTGCCGGACAGACAGAACTCTGGGACCGCAAGCTGAAGCTGCAGCGATACGCCGCGATACGGCAGCGGATCGATATCTACTGTACGGTGCCACCTCTCGACCGGGCGGAATGCGAGGACTACATCAATGCGCACATGCAGTACGCGGGCTGCACGCAGAACATATTTACCGACTCGGCCATCGATCGGATCTACCAGATCTCGAACGGTGTTCCACGGATGGTGAACCGTGTCTGCGAAAAGAGCCTGATGTATGCCAGTCAGACACAGAAGCGACTGATCGATGACCACATGGTCAGTTATGTGGCAGAACACGAAATGCTTGTTGTGAATGAGTAAGCAAATGCCGCCGAAGGTAATCTCCGGCGGCGATAACCCATACGACATTCATGACGCAAAGTTGAGCAGTTCAGCGACAGCTCATGAGAGCAGCTCCGTGACAGCTCATGAAATCAGTAACAAGTTTACAGCAGACTGTCACGGAGGAATGGCATGAAGGGGATAACACCACATGAGCGTCTGGAAAAATGGAATGCGGCCATCTGTGCGCAGAAAGCCAGCGGACTTACCATAAAAGAATGGTGTGAACATGTGAACTTCCAAAGAAAAGTACCCTCAATGAGTAATTCGTCAATCGTGAGATA
>CAYYEN010000440.1:0-3366 GCA_964470795.1 uncultured Spirochaetaceae bacterium
GCTTTGATATGCCGGATAAGACATTTATTGATCCATATATGAAATCCGGCCTATATATTACAGAAATTGTTAAGAGGCTGTATCAGAGCAAAAAGATAAAGGAGCTGTATCCTGATAAAGAAGACAGACTGCGCCATATCTTTGAAAAGCAAGTATATGGTCTTGCACCTACGGAAATAATTTACAAGATTGCTACCAACTACATTCTTGGATTTGATGAGGATGTGAAAATAACGAAGCATAATTTCAGACAGGTGGATGCGCTTCCTTATGCCAAGGATGGAACTCTTCAGAAAGTAATCGATGAGCTTTACGGTGACGGAGATCTGTCTGAGGAAGCAGACAATCTTATAGAGGTTACAGCCTCAGATGATATTCTGTCGATGGTTGAAAAAGCTGGAATCGAGTACATTGACCTGAGATACAAAAAGGGTCCACTCTGGCTTATTGGCGGTCCTGAATTACAGGGATTTACGGATTCTTGCAATAAGTACGGCTATGAGTTTGCGTATGCTCCAAATGGTTCGAAGAATACAGAAGGCAGGCCAGGCTGGTGGCTTAAGAGAGGTGGAAAATGATGGCTGACAAGGAATTTGATTTTACAATCGTTGACGAGTTGGGGGTACTGTCTACTTCGCCCAAAGGGTGGACAAAGGAACTGAACTTAATTTCGTGGAATGGTAGGGAACCCAAATATGACATCCGTGATTGGGCTCCAGAACACGCAAAAATGGGTAAGGGAGTGACCTTATCCGAGGAAGAAATAGGAGCCTTAAAGAAGCTATTATCAGAGATATAGGAAAGAGGTGTAGATGTATGATTCCTGCAGAAGAGAAAATGCTTAGATTGCTTTCAAAAAATGATGTTACATTCTTTATCCCACCGTATCAGAGAAATTACGAGTGGACGGATACCCAGTGTGCTGTTTTTCTTGAAGATGTGGTAAAAACATATAATGCGAATATTTCAGGGAAAAGAACGGAGCATTTTTTTGGATCTATCACATACTTTCAGTCTGGAATGGTATTCGGGCAACCGGCAAAGCTTGTGCTGATTGACGGACAACAGAGGATTACTACAGTAATGTTGTTTCTTACTGCATTAAGAGATATTCTTGATGATGACAAACTAAAAAGCTTCATTAATACCAATTATCTAAAGAATGAAAGAGTTACTGACGAGACTGAATATAAGATAAAGCTCAAGCAGGTTGAGATGGATTGGATAGCATATAAGAAGATTATTCTGTCCGAAGAGATAACAGATCAGGAGAAAAATTCCGCTGTATACAAAAATTACAAATATTTCTGTAGTAGGTTAGAAAACCTTATGGAAGACGGAGTGGATTTAAGCGGTCTCATTGAAAATGGGATAAACTTTTTCAGTGTGATTACTATAGAGCTTCAGCCGGACAAGAATGAATGGGAGAATCCCCAGGAAATATTTGAGTCCATGAATTCACTGGGAAAGCCCTTGTATTTGTCAGACTTGGTAAGAAACTATCTGATGCTTGGCTTTGACGCAGATTTGCAGGATGAACTTTATGAAAAGTACTGGTTAAAGATAGAAAATACCATCCCGAAGCGTGTGTCCGATTTAATCCGTGACTACATTCAGGAGCATGAAAAAAGAGCGTATCCGAAGGCGACGGAAGCTAATCATAAGGCTCTTTACGGATATTTTAAGAGTATCTTTGCAGAGACCGATAAGATTGAATTGTTAAAAGATTTGGCTGATCATGCAAAGATATATTCGTATATTATTTTGAATGGAAGTTCTACCGGCAATAAGAATATTGACCGAGAGTTAAAAGATCTGAACTATATGAAGATCACAACGGCATATTCATTCTTGATGTCACTCTTATTTGCGTGGTCAAAGGGTAGATTCAGTGATGAGGACTTAACGAGTATTCTGCGCGTATTTAAAACCTACTGTATGCGGAGACGTATCATTTCGGGACTGACATCAGCAGAGAATAAAAACTTCCCTCAGCTCTCAAAGTGGATTCCGGAGCTTGAAAAAGCGGAGAATAAGCAGGATAAAATGTTTGAAATTCTTGCAAATCAGGAAAGTAATCTTCGTCTGCCGAACGATATAGAACTTACCAGATATATGGAGACGATGAATTTCTACAATTTTGGTTACTGTAAGTTTTATCTTGCTCTTATAGAAGAAACGATGACAAAGAGCAGACCGGAGTTGTCTGACGAAAATCTTCAGATAGAACATATACTACCGCAGACACTTAATGATAAATGGTCAGCCGCTCTTGGAGAGGGAGCTGAAGAAATACATTCCGAACTTGTAAATACGATTGGAAATCTGACACTTATTCGTCATAACCAGGAACTCGGACAGAAAGATTTTAAAACAAAGAAAGATACTTATGAGACGAAAGCTGGATTGCAAATTGCGAGAACTGAGATTACGAATAATGATAAGTGGGATGCGGACACAATCAAGCACCGGACAAAGTGGATTACGGAGTATCTCTTAACTAAAGTATTGACAATTCCTGAACATATGCGTAAGACAAATAACTTTACAGTAAAGGACAGTAAAGGGGTATCGTTTCAAAACCTTCAGTTGATAGGTCTTGATATTCATTTTGTTGATGATCCGAGCATTGTTGCACACGTGGTTTCTGACAAAGAAGTAGAATTTGAAGGGAAGAAATGGAGACTGTCTCCGCTTACCAGAGAGATCATGGAGAGGAAGGGTGTCGCTCGTCCATCTGGAGCCTATAATGGATATAAACATTGGGCGTATGATGAGATTATTTTATCAGAGGTTTGAGTTCGTGATATGACTTGGAGATTATTATTATCGGCAGAAAATGTGATCAAAATGACATAGAATGGTAACACATATTTGGAAAAAAGTGGGAGGCGAATGCTAATGAAAATGCATTCGCTTTTTCTATTCAAAAAATGTAAAAAAATTTTTTTTTGCTTTTATAAAAATGTACTTGACAAGGGTTAAAAAGTGGCAATTTAAAGAATCCATTCATAAATGAGATGATTTTATTGCATCCTTGTGATTAAGCAATTATAAATTCATTCATTTATGAGATGATTCTGCAAGTTCGGGACAAAATGTTCGATTTGCTATAATAAATATGTGATATGAAAGGTGTTGAAGCGGACATGAGTTTATGTATGACAAAAAAAGATATTGAAAAACTGAACGCTTTGAAAAGAAAGCAAAAAGCAATAAACAAGAAAAGAGCGGAGTTCAAAAAACAGATTCTTGAGAATAAAGAGCTAGTTTTTCGAATCTTAAAAGAAGATGAAGAGAAACCTGAAAGGAGATAATAGTAATGGCTTTGTCATATGAAGAACAAATTAGGATTGAGATGGAAAA
>CAYYEN010000441.1:0-3366 GCA_964470795.1 uncultured Spirochaetaceae bacterium
TAACTAAATCCATAATGTCTTGAATTTCAGAAGATTCTGCTCTCGATAGTAACCAAACTAAATTACGTTCTAATAAAGAACCATTCTTAGCGAATATCTTAGCTGCTTCTAAAACCTTTCTTCCACCTATAGCTGCATCATCTAATAGTGGTACAACAGCTTTATAAGGCGATTTATCACTATTAGTTAATTTAGGATTCTTAAGTAACTTTTTCGATAATTGGTTAAAGAATTTCGATTGTTTCTTAGTTAAAGGAACAGGTCTACAATTGGTTAAAGCAAGAAGAAGCAATTCTCTCTGCTCACTATCATAGGAAATTTCTTTAGATTCTCCGATTAAATCAACCGATAATTTAACAACATCTTTTTGATCTAATGAACCAGAGAACACAACATCTTTAGTTAGTTTTAACATTTCAATCGCATTATCTTTCGATTTTAACAATTGAGATTGCTCATCAAGAAGTTCAGCTTTATATAGTAATAAATATTCGTCTCTTTCAGTTTCAGAAAAAGGTCTTGTATAAGTTGCTAAATTAACTCCAATTTCTTTTAATACATTAATTGCTTCCATTGTGTCAAGAATTTGATAATTCCTGAATTCAACTTCTTTACCTTCTTCATAATCCGGTAAAGCTTTCTTAAATAATTCAATTCTTTTAAATGTTTCAGGATCAGTTGAATAAATACCATCAATCCACTCAACACGCATATAAGAAACAATTTGTTCTATTAATAATTCTACACGAGAAAAATGTTTCGTATCTTGAGGGTTAGCATAGAAACTCTTCGGAACTTCTATATGGAATAATTCCGATAAATCACGAACATGTTGTTCGTTTACTAAATGTGGTTTATCAACTAGTACACCGAATGTACTTAATATCTTTGCCGCATAATAAGCAGCCATCTGTTCGTTTTCTAAAACAGGTGATGCAAGAAGATAACCTCTTCTTACTAACATATCTTTTGTTTGCATATTAATTCTCCTTTAGTTTAAGGTCTCCTCTGGACCAATATTTTTATTATCTTTTTTCTGCTAACAATACTAAGTAACCATCGCCATCAGAAAATGTCTCGATTGAAATCACTTGATAAACAGAATATTCCTTCTGAACTTCTTTCAGAACTCTATCTGCTGCATCATAAGTGGTTTCATCATCATCGATAGTAAAACCATATGTAATAATTTCTTTCATAATACCTCCAGATATTTTTAATTTAAAATCGGTGTGACCGGATGGATTCGAACCATCACAAGAATACTTGGCGCCATATTACTTGTTTTTTACCTTTGTTGTACACAAAGAGCTTTACCAGTTTGCTACGATCACATTTGATTAGGGCTGTTTCCAGTCTCAGGACATTTAACAAACTTCCGGAATCTCTTTTAGCAAAGAGTCCTAAAAGACATACTTCAGTATGGCACCCTTCAGAATCATTAATTCTACTTTGGCGAGAAATATTTTCTCATATTAAGGCTCAACTTTAATATAAAATGAATCTATGGCTTTATATAAGAAGTAAGTTTGAGCTCTTTGTAATTATTCTGGCGGAGAGTAAGGGTAACGATCCCCTTTGTGTTCTACCACAGCCTCGGTTTAGCAAACCGGCACAATACCTTTCTGTCAACTCTCCTAGTGAATTGTGATAAACACAATTCTTTAATTTAAATAAAAGGCTGTACTATATAGTCTTTTGCTCTTCCAGCTGAGCTACCTGCTGCCTATAGCAACAGGGTGGGAATCGAACCCACGACCTAAAGTTTGTAATTTGAAGTAAGTAACAGCTCTATTTTATTCTTTAATTTTAATTTAAGGTCTGACTATTTTTTTATATTCAAAAATAAATTAGAAGTAAGTACAGACTCTTTATATTTATATGGCGGGCCCACCCTGAGTTGAACAGGGACAAACCGGTTCAAAGCCGGATGCTCTACCATTAAGCTATGGGCCTAAATAAAACACAATTAATGTATTGTTTGTTTAAAAATGGTGGCACCTATAGGACTCGAACCTATGAACCCGAAAGGGAAGAGATTTACAGTCTCCCGCGATTGCCGCTCCGCCAAAGTGCCATTTAAAAGGACAGACTAATAAGCGTGTTACCACTACACCATACGACACATCCGTGCCGTAACGGGAATCGAACCCGTGACTCCTCACCCCAAGTGTTAGAAGTAAGTTCTGTCTCTGTATTAATTTAATTTAAGGACGAGCTAAGCCAGTGTTAATTCCCGAAGGAATTTTTTTTCTAGGGATCGAACCTAGTAAGAAGTAAGCATCGTCTCTGAATTTATATTTATAATTTGGTTGCGGGAGAGAGAATTGAACTCTCGTATATGAGCTTATGAGACTCATGTCTTAACCACTTGACGATCCCGCAATTTAGACCTAGCTGACTAATATTTACAAATTATTTGCACACTGAAGTGCTAAGTGAAGTAAGCATAGGTTCTATTTTGTTTATTATTATATTGGCTGCTGGCTCAAATCTATAGTGATTGCCATATTTATACCCACTTAGTTACCGACATATCTCTATAGGTAACACCAATGTTAAATTTTATTTTGACCAGGCTGACCCTGTCGGATGCTCTACCAATTGAGCTACTGTCTCACTAGGTGGACAGGTGGGACTCGAACCCACAACACTCTGATTTGCTTTAGTGAAGTAAGCACTGGTTCTATTAAATATCATTTTAAGGCCTAACTCATTTATTTTAATTTGGAATTAAAATACCGTGTTAAGGTATGAAGTAAGTATAGGCTCTATTTTGTTTATTTCTTATCGAACATATTTAGATTTCTCTTCTTTATATTCTCTATCCATACGACCTCTCTTTTCTGCGAAAGATCTATGTAACATTGGAGAGTTCTTTCTCCATCTTTTAGACTGACGTCCTGTTTTTGATGGTCTCATTTAACATACCTCCTATTAATATTATTTGGTGGACCTTCTAGGATTTGAACCCAGAACCTTTCCGTTATGAGCGGAATGCTCTAACCACTTGAGCTAAAGGTCCATGTAGGATGGCGCCACTAAGATATTCTGCAGACTATCATAGTAATTTTAATCCGAATTCAGTTTATCACAACCGCCATAATTACGACGGATGAGATAAGCTAGCGCCGTTATCTATAAAGTTATCTAGAATATTTGATCTATTACATATTATACTATCTAGAATTTAATGTATAATATTCATGATGTAATAGAAGCTAACCTGAATTATAGATTTCTCGAGATGCTTTCCATCGATTCAATTTAAAGAACACGGCCTCTTATATAGGCTAGTCCAAATCGACTGTCGATTATCTACTCAGGGGGAGAACTCTCTCTCCTTAAAAGAAACTTAATTCTTCT
>CAYYEN010000442.1:0-3365 GCA_964470795.1 uncultured Spirochaetaceae bacterium
AATCTATACCCCCAGGTCTTCGGAAGACAGACTTTAATTCATCATCTATTTATTCAGCTTTGCCTTTAATGGGCTAATTTGTCACACCCTAACTAAAAATTATCGTTTAGGGGTGTGAACTGTAACTGTTTATGCTCTTGACTTTATGGAAATCTAATTTGAAAATAGAGGTAGTTCAAACATGGGTAGAAAAATGCAAAAAAAATTTTATCAACAAGTATATAACGTATTAAGTATAATTGTTGGAACCTTTATTGCTGCTTGTGGAATTGCTTTATTTTCCAATCCAGGCAAAATAACAGGTGGTGGAGTTACAGGCGTCGGTACAATTTTATATTACACAATAGGCTGGGATCCCGGACTTGTTATGTTGATATTAAATATACCCCTTTATCTTTTAGGTTTTAAAGTCTTTGGTTCTAAATATGGCGTTAAGGTACTGTTAGGCTCTGTACTGTTATCTGTTTGGGTCTCAGTTTTGGGTCAACTTACAGGGTATCAAGGCGTTCTCGATTACTCTCATGAGTTATCACGATTGCTTTCTGGTATTGCTTATGGTGTGCTAGTTGGAACGGGAATTGGCATTGTTATGCGTACCGGTTCAAACACAGGTGGCACTGATATAATTGCTCAAGTCATCGCTAAATATACACCCTTTAATGTAGGCTCCGTTGAGTTTTGCCTAAATGCAGTTGTAGTTTGTTGCGGTGGCCTTATCTTTGGAATAGAGTCAACTTTCTTTGCAATTATTGCAATGTTTATCTCCGGTCGCATGATTAACTTTGTTACCACTACAATGGGAACAGGGCTAGCTAAAACTGCCTATATTTTCTCCATGAATAAGAGTAAACAAATCTCACAGCGAGTTATTAAAGATTTGCACCACGGTGGTACAATCTTTTTAGGAGAAGGTATTTTTACTGGCGATGAGAGACCAATGTTAGTAGTCGTTGTCCCTAATCAACAAATTAGACAACTCGTTAGAATTGTTCATGAGGAAGATGATAAAGCCTTCGTTTATGTTGTTGATGCTTATATGGTAATGGGTAATGGCTTTGCGGCTTTAAATAAAGTTGCCAAAGAAGAACACTAAAATAATAAAGGACTCTTCGTTTGAAAAGTCCTTTACTTTTGTTTAGTCTTTCTTGCTCTGAATATGAGCTAAGAATTCTTTATATTCGTTCTCAGCATTCTCATCTGGCGTGTACTCAATTAATGGGTAGTTTTCCATAACAAAGTCGATATCTTTATCTCCTCTACCTGAGAGGTTAATCAAGATGGTTTTATCCTTTGGCAAAGTGGAGGCAAGCTTAATTGCATAGGCTACTGCATGGCTCGATTCTAGCGCTGGGATAATTCCTTCCATTCGAGAAAGTCCATAAAAAGCCTCTACTGCTTCTCTATCAGTAATCGCTTTATATGTTACTCTTTTAATGTCGTGTAAGTAACAGTGCTGAGGTCCCACTCCTGGGTAATCGAGGCCGGAAGCAATTGAATAAACAGGAAGTACTTTGCCCTTGTCATCTTGTAAGACATAACAGCGGAAGCCGTGAAGAATCCCTGGCTTTCCTTTAGTAATTCTTGCAGCATGATAAGGAGTATCTAAAC
Source organism: uncultured Spirochaetaceae bacterium (assembly GCA_964470795.1). Lineage (GTDB taxonomy): Bacteria > Spirochaetota > Spirochaetia > Sphaerochaetales > Sphaerochaetaceae > Bullifex. The sequence goes on from CAYYEN010000442.1 coordinate 1,609, forward strand.
CCTTTCCTGCAGGCTCTACACCATATAAAGCTGTATCTGTATCTTCTAAGAACGCTTGAAAGATTCCCATAGCATTAGAGCCACCACCAACACACGCAACTACGTTATCAGGGTTCTTACCAATTAGACGATTCATTTGTTCCTTTGCCTCTAACCCGATAATAGACTGAAAGTCTCTTACCATTTCAGGAAAAGGGGTAGGTCCTACAACAGTACCAATACAGTACATAAGGTTATCAGGATCTGCTAAATAAGCTTCGAAAGCTGCATCTACTGCATCTTTTAGGGTTTTTGTACCACGGGTAACGGGAATTACTTTAGCACCTAGTATCTTCATTCTTGAAACGTTTGGTGCTTCTTTTTTAACATCAACTTCACCCATGTAGATATCACAATCGAGGCCTAGAAGGGCAGCTGCGGTTGCAAGGGCAACACCATGTTGTCCAGCTCCAGTTTCAGCAATAACCTTTTTCTTGCCTAAGTGTTTAGCAAGGAGTGCTTCTCCTAGGGCATGGTTAATCTTATGAGAACCGGTATGGTTTAAATCTTCTCGTTTAAAATAGAGTTGAGCACCACCTACCGCTTCTGTTAAACGTTTAGCGTAGTAGATAGGACTAGGACGGCCGGTAAAGTGCTCGTTTAAGAAGCGTAGCTCTTCAACAAATTTTGGGTCATTAGAGACCTTATCATAAGCAACTTTAATTTCAGTTAAAGCGTTTTCTAACGCTTGCGGTACAAAGCTACCACCATAAGAGCCAAAAAATCCATTATCATCAGGCATTGCTTCTGTATTAAGTTTATTATTTACTAAATTCATTATTTTACCTCTTGTTTCTATATTTAGTAACAATAACTTATATTGAATTTATCTGTCAAGATGATTATTTACTAAATTAGTAATAGCCTGTTTTGTCTCAGGAGTAACTCTGCGGCTATCCCTACACTTTTGCGCGGTGAGTTTTAAAATAGGAAGTGGTAAACTTGTCAACTCTTTCATAGTTTTCTCTTCAAACTTAATTACACAAAAGCTATAACCCCAAGCGAGAGCCATTTGAAGGGTATAGTACTCTTGGTCTTTTGAAAGAGTTTTATAAAGCTCAAGTACTCTGTCGATGTACTCATCTGTTAAGAAGCGAGAGAGCAGCACAACAATACCGGTTCGAATAGAATATACCTCTTTACGGGTAGTTAACTCTTTTACATATTCAAAAACTTGAGGAAAATCTGCTTTTTTTATCTTTAAATTACACGCAAGGGTATCTGTCATTATCCAAGAAGAGTAGTATGGCAGAATATACTCAAGTAATTCTGTTTTTTCTTTAAAAGGACGAGTCGAAGTTCCTATTACTATGTTTTGAAGCATTACATCTTCTGTACAGTTTATTTCAATTTTATCAAAGGGAAGAGTTTTTGCAATTTGTTTTAGCTTTGGTACCGAGACTCCTATAAAGGGTAGTTTTGCATCGGGGGCTAAACTGTTAGAAAAAGTGGAGAACTTTAAATCTGGATCGTAGTCTTCGTAATTAATTTTTTGCATAGCCAAATTATGATTTTAAAGTTAAAATGATGCAAGAAAAGAATCTCAAAATATTGTAATTTAGGATTCTTCAAATATGTTTTTTTCTAATACCTATAAAAGCAAAGATTATCCAACCTCGTAATAATTACAAATAAAGCCTTAAAGCTTAAGAGTCTCTAGCTATGCAGTATAATTCTTATCCTTTTCATCATAGTTGATACCAAGCGCTATAACTTCT
>CAYYEN010000443.1:0-3343 GCA_964470795.1 uncultured Spirochaetaceae bacterium
ACCTAGCTCAAAAGAGCGATGTCTTTGCCCCCTTGAGCGTAAAAGAAGTAGTTGTGCTCTCCTCCTATAAAAAGAATTGTGGTGATCTACAAGAAACTCTACGCCTTTTTGAACTGGAAGAAATACAGAATAGAAACTTTTTAACACTTTCTGGCGGAGAGATGCAAAAGGTCTTAATCGCACGAACTATTTATCAAAATACCCCGATTATCCTACTAGATGAAATCTTAAATAACCTCGATAGCGAATATCAAGAAAAACTCTTTAAAACCCTAAAACAGCTTCAAAAAGAACGAAAACTAACAATCTTTGCAGTTATGCATGACCTTTTATTCACTCAATACATCGCAGAGGAAGTTATTCTATTAAGAGAAGGCAAAATATTAGCCTCCGGAGAGGCTAATACTGTGCTTACTAAAGCAAACCTAGAAGAAACTTTTTCTATTAAATTTGAAGAAGTTGAGCTTAAAGGCAAGAAGCTATTAATACCAAGCTTTGAGGATTAATCAAAATTGACATTCCCATCCTCATCATAAAACAAAGTAAATTGTTTAGCTTGGTGCCCTGAATGCGTTGCCATAAAGGTATCGAGCGAGGTATGGTCCAAATCAGATAAAGCGTTAGGATTATAGTTGAGCATTACCTCTACCTCTTCTCCTGTATCTGTTAGACAGACGAGCGCTTGATGAAGTTCTATGTAGTTTGTAAGTACTTCCGCATACTCCTCTTTACCTAGATTTCGTATTGCCTTAGCAACAAATTCATCTTCTAGATCAAAGATATCCTCTTTATAGCAATCTCTATGCTTTGACTCTAGATAGTCCATAAAGGAAGAAAACAGCTCAAACACCTCACAAGGCGTAGCCTCAAGCGCTTCACAAAGCTTATTAATCCACATACAAGAAGCGCCTTTGGTATAAAGTAAATCGGCAGCATCTTTAAGCTTTAACGCTTTAGCTAAATCTTCTTTGCTAAAGGTTGGAGTTGAGAGCGTTGAATAAGGCGCATCTTCTAAGTACTCCATCCCATAGCTTTCCGCTTTCTGTCTGACAACCGTTCCCGGAAGCATAGTTAATAAGAAGATATCAATATTGCTAGGAGTACAAGAGACAGCGTAATCGAGTGATTCTTTAAAAAGAGAGAGTGTATCTTTTGGAAGCCCTATGATTAAATCGAGGCCAAAAGTCACTTGATACTTATTTAAAAGTTTCATCTTACTGGTAAACACACTCTTTTTAAACGTTCTATTAACAGTCTCTAAAACACTTTGATGAATACTTTGTAGCCCTATTTGAAGAGAACAGTTAAAACTTGCAAACATAGAAGCAAGCTCTTCATCTAGAAGTTCTGCTCTTAGCTCAAAGGTAAAGTGCATATCTTCTGGTACTGTTTCAATAATACGAGTCAAAATCTTCTTAGTGCGATCCTTATCAATATTAAAGGTAGGGTCTAATACAAAGACATCTTTAACATCCATGGCAACAAGATAATCGAGCTCTTGCTCAACTCTTTCAAACGGATAGTGACGAACACCTCTCAATCCTTTCGATTCAAAACAGAACGCACATTGAAAAGGACATCCTCGAGTCATCTCCCAAAGTACTGTACACCCTTCTTTTATAAAAGGAGTGGCAATACCTGTTAAAAACGGAGAACTTAAAGTGGATAAATCTGCAACTGATGCATAAGAAAATTCAGGCTTTTCTCTACTCATTACCCCAACGCTATCAACTATAGTATTATGCTTTAAGGCAATAAGGAGGGCAGTATCACTTTCCTCCCCTTCTCCCGCTATAAGGTAATTATACTCATCAAAGGAGAACGAGGAGTAGTTTGCACTAACCTCAGTACCTCCTGCAAAGATTATTACATCCTTTTTCAAGCTCCTTAGCGTCTTTACAAAGCTATCGAACCACGCTCTATTCCATAAATAGATAGACAATCCAAAGCAATCGACAGGAAGCTTAGATAAGCTCTTAGCTGCCACAACAGGATCAGAGGATAAATCGTAAAGGAGAATAGATACCTCTTCATCAGTAAACTCTCCACTCTTTAACAAAGCCGCTTTTATAGACAACAGTCCTAAAGGAAAGGAGAGGTTATCCATCTCAATTGCACAGGATACAAAGGTTATTTTCATATAATAAGCTTACCCTACTTTTATTTTATATTAAAGCAATAGTGTGAGAAATCTTAAATAGATAAAATAAACTACTATTCCTCTTTTTGCAGCTCTTTTAAAGCAACCCCGTCACTATTTTTCCAAAATTCAGGTCCACTTATGCTCCACCCTACTATGATGGAAGCAGCCATAGAACTACTATTAGCAACAATGTCATCTTGTAATATATTATCAACTATCAAACCATCAGCTTTTAAAGCCTCACGTTTTTTAATCGCCGCTTTGGGGCAAGCTTTTGCAGTATTATTGTTAATCGTAGCACCTTTACAAATTACAAATTTCTTATCAGAAGTTATATAACCTTTGCCATTTGCAACTTTCACTGTCAGGTATAAATATTCTATTTTTTGTGGTTGTTCAACAGAATCTGGCATAACTGGAAGAGGTTCTAAAACACGATAATTTAAAGCATCTAGGAGGGTCTTAATATTTTCCAAGAATTCTTCCATGGTATCAACTTCATATTCTTTTAAAAAGGTTGTTGAAGAAGAGGCCTTAGTAAGTACTTTATAGCGTTTTGAAGCTTTGGCAATATCAACTAACCTATTTTCTAGATATTGTATAAGAGACTTATTTAAATCATAACTAGTAAAAACAACTACATTTTGCCAATAATACTTTTCTTTTAAAATCTTGAAGATGTTGAGTTAATCTTGTTTGAACATCGTTAGATTCACCAATATATACAGCATCTTCGCCATCAGAGGTATCAGCACAGATTAAGAAATAAACACCTGGAAGGCTTAATTCTTTTCTATTACAAGAGACTTGTTCTCGTGGTAGTTTTAAACATTTACAACTCCATCCAAACAATTCCCCAGTGATGATACCATCAGGATTACCATCTACCCAATATATTGTAATTTTCTTGCCGTGAGTCATTATACTAATCCTCCAATACTAATAAAAAAAACTATGAGGTAAGTCTATGCCACTTTCAAGCAAAAAGAACTTAAAGTGGCAATATTAGGCCTTTTTCTGTCAAAAAAGTCTCTTTTAAGTTAAATTACTATTCTACTGTATTAAAGCTTAACTCACACTCAAACTCAAAATTACTATCCTTCACTTGATAAAGAGGATTTAATTCAGGGCCACAGCTACTAGATCCTAGACCTGCCATTTTTGAGTCTAAGCACAAGATAATATCCTCGCTTTCAACTA
>CAYYEN010000444.1:0-3342 GCA_964470795.1 uncultured Spirochaetaceae bacterium
TGTATGTTCCTTATGGGCGAAGTTTAGCTTATCGTTTTGCAGTTGTCTCCTTCTATTCTTCTTGTGCTTTTGCCGGTCTTGAAGTGCTTCCTTGGGGAGTGATGAAAGGAATAATTTTAAGAAATTTACGTTGGTGGTTTTCTCAACCTATTTTTGATAGAGAAGGGATGCTAACAGTTGGGTTTAGATATCCTAATTTAATGATAAGTGAACAATATAATGGTCAAGGCTCTCCTTATTGGTCTTTTAAAACCTTCATCATTTTAGCCTTAAAAGAGAACAATCCTTTTTGGTCAAGTGAGGAGTTACCTTTACCAAAACTTCCTCAAGTAACTTGTCTTAAAGTGCCTGGAACCTTAATGTGTAGAACCTCATCAGATGATGTTGTACTGCTTAATGCGGGGCAATATCCTATATATCAAATGAATCATGCCGCAGATAAATATTCAAAGTTTGCCTATAGCGCTCATTTTGGGTTTTCAACTTCTATTTCTAATTATGACTTTGAAAAACTTGGTTGTGATTCCATGCTTTATGTATCACTCGGTGATGGTTATTGGTATCAAAGACGAAAAGTTGAAGTTTTAGAAGTTTCACAAGATTATTTAAAGACAGCTTGGTCTCCTTTAAAAGGAGTTAATATAACTACTTGGTTATTTCCTGCCGGTGATGGTCATGTAAGAATTCATAAAATAGATTCCTCCATATCTCTTTTGACTAAAGAAGGCGGTTTTGCAATTGCATCTTATAATGGCTTTGAGTTAGAAGAGGAAAAGGTAGTTGAGCAAAAAGATATCCACGATATAAAATTTTCTTATTCTTGGGCAACTAGTTTAGCCTCCGATTTATCTAAAAAACGAAAAGCTGCCATAATTAAGCCATGTCCTAATTTGAATTATATGGCGTCTTGTGTTGAAGTACCTTACCTAGAGGGAACTGTAAAAGAGGCAGAGACTATCTATTATTGTGGCTTATTTGCCGCTTCTAGAAGTAATAACTTTGTCATTCCACCTGTTAGTTTTTGTGAAAATACTTTGCTTTTTTCCATAGGTGAAAAACAATATAGGTTGTAGTTTATCTAGCTACCTCTTTTAAAGGGGTGGCTATTTTAGAAGAAGAGCTTCTTTTCCATTTCCCCTGCAATTAGCTTTGCATTGATGATAAAGCGTACAAAAAAACAAGGGGAAGGGGTATCTTTTTCATACAAGAAGCGGTCCATCGCGAGAACTTCATCTTCTGCTGTTAGCTTTAAGTATTTTTGCTCCTCGCTATTAGCTTTCCTAATGATAACCTTTTGATCAAAGCGTCCCATCTTGATGTTTGTCTTTGTCAGTAGATATTTAGTGAGGGAAGTTTTCTCATCCTCTTTCTTTAAATCTTTAGCAATATTTAAATCTATAGCATCATACTCTAGTGCAGCTCTAACAGAGGCAAGATATCTTACTCGAGTAACAATCTTACACAGTTTATCCTCTCCCTCTTGTAATTCAAAGAGGGTGGAGGCTAAGGCAATTTTATCCTCTATCAATTTATTCTATTCACTCAGTCCTAAAGATTTTGCATTAAACGATAAGCTTATAAAAGGTGAGAATACATTGCTAAGGTTTTGCTCTCGAGTGACAAAGGTGCCAAAACCTTGCTTCTTTTTAACAAGCCCTTTGTTTTGAAGTTCCATAATAGCAGATCTGACAGTCATTCGGGCTAGGGTATATTTCTTCATTAGCACCTGTTCTGAGGGAAGCTTATCCCCATCCTTTAAGTTGCCATCTAATATTTCTTTTTCTATCCCCTTAGCTAGTTGTAGGTAAAGAGGAATAGGATTTTCTTTGTTAATCATCATATAAAGAGTTTCCTTTAATAGGAGGAAAAAATCAAGGATTATTTGATTGACAAACTGAAATTGTACTATAGACTAGTTAATAGGACGTCCGTACCAGTTGGAGGTTGTATGACATTACACAGTTTAAAGAAGAAATTACCCAATATAAAGGTTTATTTAAAAGAGGGAGCGCTTCATCTAGAAGGAGAGGTCGATAACTATGAGACCTTTCTCTCTTATGGAAAACTTGCTGTAAAGCTTAAAAGCCGAGGAGTTGTAAATGATCTTACAATTAAAGGCCTTAAAGCGAAGCCTATGAGAGAGCCTAATGTTGAAGATTCTACCTTAGAGGGCAAACACTGTGATGTTTTAATCATTGGAGCGGGGATTGTTGGCTGTGCAATTGCTCGAGAGCTTTCAAAATCAAAGGTATCAATACTAGTGCTTGATAAAGAAAATGATGTAGCAGTAAGGGCTTCTTCTAGAAATGATGGTATGGTACACCCTGGTATCGACATACACCCCGGTCTTAAGAAAGCTAAATATAATAGTCGAGGTAATCGATTATACACCACGCTGAGTAAAGAGCTTAACTTCGATTTTATTCGTAACGGTTCTTATATCGTACTACCAAAGCCTTGGATGAAATTTGTTTATCCAATCTTTTGGTTAAGGGCTAAGCAAAATGGTGTTGATGGTATTGCTTATATTTCAAAGAAAAAGCTGTCCAAGCTTGAGATAAACGTTGCTCCCTGGCAATGTGGTGCGGTTTATACGCCTTCTTCTGGCATTATCTCGCCATATAAAGTAACCATTGCCTTAGCTGAAAACGCAGCGCTAAATGGTGCCGAGTTTAGTTTTGAAACTGTGGTGAGAGGGTTTGAAAAAGAGAGTGAAGAAATTATCAAAGTGAGAACTAATAGAGGATTTGTTTATCCTAAAGTGGTTATCAATGCTGCGGGAGTCTACTCAGATACAATTGCTCAAATGGCAGATGATAGATTCTTTTCTATTCATCCAAGAAAAGGAACCGAGATAATCCTCGATAAAGAAGCCTCTTCTTTAACCTCTTCTGTAATTGCTAAACTACCTTTTGGTGATGTTAAGAACCATACAAAAGGAGGGGGGCTTGTACGCACTATCGATAAGAATATGTTAGTCGGTCCTAATGCGGTTGAAACTATCGAACGCGAGGATGATTCCACTACCCGAGAAGATGTAGAAGCGATTTTTGAAAAACATAAAAAAGTTGTACCCTCATTAACAGAGCGACAGCTTATAACCTACTTTTCTGGAACAAGAGCAAGTACTTGGGAAGAAGATTTTATAGTAGAAAAGAGTAAAAAAGTTAACAATCTTATCCATGCTGCGGGTATTCAAAGTCCAGGTGTAACAGCAGCTCCTGCAATTGCTGAAGATATTGCTCGTTTTGCAAAAGAAATCTTAACTAACGTGGAAATGAAAGAGAACTTTATAGCCTCTAATCCTTATCATCCTATTTTGAGTAAACTCTCGCTTGAGGA
>CAYYEN010000445.1:0-2024 GCA_964470795.1 uncultured Spirochaetaceae bacterium
CCAGGTTTTTTTTTCTCATTACGTAGTACTAAAAAACTACGTTTATATATTGAATGCTTCTCTTAACCGAGGAGTATTTTTTTTGCTATTTATTTATATTGTGATAAAATACATCAAATATCTAGTAAATAATATTCATTTGTGATATTTTTTAGGATGTAATGATTAAACAGAATAATAATATAAGGAATATCGCTATTATAGCCCACGTTGACCACGGTAAGACAACGTTGGTAGATGCGTTATTCAAACAAAGTGGATTAGTTGGTAAGAATCTTAATTGTGATAGAGTAATGGATTCTGGTGCTATAGAAAGAGAACGTGGTATTACTATCAATGCTAAAAACTGTGCAGTTTTTTGGAAAGGTGTAAAGATTAATATTATCGATACTCCGGGCCACGCTGACTTCGGTGGAGAAGTTGAACGCAGTTTATCAATGGTTGATGGCGTCGTATTACTTTGTGATGCTGCTGAAGGACCTCTCCCTCAAACACGATTCGTTTTGGAAAAAGCTTTAAAGAAAAACCTTACCCCAATTGTTGTAATAAACAAAATTGATAGACAAGATGCAAGAGCTGAAGAAGTACTTAATGAAGTATATGATTTGTTATTGGAATTAAATTCAGATGAATCAATGTTAGAAGTACCTGTATTCTATGCAGTAGGCAGAGATGGCCGCTGTGGTACAGATCTTAATAACATTGAAGATAACATGCACTCTTTATTAGATAAGATTGTAGAATATATTCCAGCACCTAGCTATGATGATGCAGAACCTTTCCAGATGTTAGTATCTGATCTTTCCTATTCTGACTTCTTAGGTCGTTTAGCAGTAGGAAAAGTTATTAACGGTAGAGCAACTACCAATGATACTTTAATCTGTCTTCATGAAAAAGGCCAGGAAACCTTAAGAGTCACAAGACTTGCAACTTACAATGGTCCAACCTTTAAAGATACTGACTCTGTAGATAGCGGTGACCTCATTGTATTATCAGGTATCAGTGATGTTGAAATTGGTGATACTATTTGTACTAAAGATGAGATTAAAGCATTACCTAGAATTACGGTTGATGAACCAACAGTATCTATGCTCTTTTCAAAGAATATTAGCCCACTAGCTGGTAAAGAAGGAAAGATTGTAGCTGGAGCTAAGATTTGGGAACGACTTCAAAAGGAATCTCTTAGAAACGTTTCTATTCGTATTGAGAAAAACCATGATGATACTTTTACTGTAATAGGTAGAGGTGAATTTCAGATGGCTATTATTATTGAACAAATGAGACGAGAAGGTTTTGAACTTTGTGTAGGTCGTCCGCACATTATCTTTAAAACTGACGAGAATGGTCATAAAACTGAACCTATTGAATGTTTGATAGTAGATTGTCCTGAAGAATTTGCTGGCGTAGTTATGGAAAAATTAGGCCGTAGAAAGGCTATTATGCGAGACATTACTTATACAGTAGGTAACCGTGTTAAAATTAACTTTGAAGTCCCTGCAAGAGGTTTAATTGGCTTTAGAGATGAATTCTTAACAGATACTAAAGGTATGGGTATTATGAATAGCTATATCAAGGGATATGAAGAATATAAAGGCGAGATTATTGAACGTCTTAATGGTTCTTTAATTTCTGATAGAGCAGGTGTTGCTATTGCTTATGGACTTTGGGAATTAGAAGATCGAGGACATTTCTTTATCGTTCCTCAAGACCCAGTTTATGAAGGCCAAATTGTAGGTGAGAGAAATAGAGATGGAGATTTGATGATCAACCCAACTCGTACCAAGAAACTTACAAACTTAAGAGCGTCCGGTAAGGATGAGGCAGTAACTCTTACTCCTATCTTAAAACCAACTCTCGAGCAAGCAATACAGTTTATCAACGATGATGAACTTGTTGAAGTTACACCACTCTCGATTAGAATGTGTAAGAAGATTTTAAATACACAAAATCGTAAGATTTACTCAAAACGAGGTGAAATTCCATCGTATTTACTCTAGTAAAGTACCTTGAAAAATTAAAAACGG
>CAYYEN010000445.1:2034-3336 GCA_964470795.1 uncultured Spirochaetaceae bacterium
TAAAATAAAAAAATTTTTATTTTTTAATAAAAACGTTTTTAATTTACTTTTTATTTACTATATAAATTTAAATTTAAAAATAAAACACGGCTCTGAATTTGCTTTCGGAGCCGTTTATTATTTACAATATAAACAATTAACAATTTAGCTCAAGTACAATAGGAGCATGATCTGAACCTAAAACCTCAGTAAGTATGTCTGCCTTACTAATGTGTTGTAGTAAGTTAGGTGTGCTAATAAAGTAATCTATTCTCCACCCTACGTTCTTAGCTCTTGCTTGAAACATGTAAGACCACCAAGAATATTTAACTTCTTCTGGGTGAAAATAACGAAAGGTATCTACAAAACCACTATCGAGAAGGGTTGTGAAATCTTGTCTCTCTTCTTTTGAAAATCCAGGATTGAACATATTCGTTTTAGGATTCTTAATATCAATTTCCTTGTGAGCTACATTCAAGTCTCCACAAACTATTACATCTTTGTCCGATGCTAGTCGACTTAAGAAGTGGGAGAAATCTGCATCCCAGTGCTGCCGATAGGCAAGTCTTGCTAGCTCTCTTTGAGAGTTTGGAACATAGGCACAGACAAGGTAAAAAGAATCATACTCAGCGGTTACTACTCTTCCTTCATTATCATGCTCTTCAACGCCTATACCGTACTTTACACTAATAGGTTCTACCTTTGTGATTATTGCAGTTCCACTATAACCTTTACGTTTTGCATTTAAATAATATTGATGATATCCTTCTAGCTCTAAACGATATTCAGGACTTGATAATTTTGTTTCTTGTAGACAAAGGATATCTGGTTTTTCAGCTTCCCAAAAAGGCATAAAACTTTCTTTAGTAATTGCGGATCTTAATCCATTTACATTCCAACTAATAATTTTCATTTTTATATTATATATAAACTCAATAAGCATTTCAATTTAATTAATTAAATAAAATAATTATATTATAATAATATTAAAAATATATAAAAACAATATAATACTAATACTATAATAGTGTGTTATTATATGTTATATTATAGATTTTATATTAGTATAATTAGAATTTACTGTATATATTAATATTTTATATTAAAACAATATAATAAATATATAAAATGAATATAAATAATATTTAAAAACAATGTTAAAATTATATAAAATGAGTATATTACTGCGGTTGAAATAATATGGAATAAATAATTATATTTATATGTATAAAAAGTATTAATTTAGTTGAATAATTTTAATTTACTTATGTTAATGCTCTAATCTAGTGTCTTTATATTGCTAAAGAAAAAGAACTAAAAAAT